>JALERM010000108.1 GCA_022764165.1 Eubacterium sp.
ATAATATCTGTTGCACACTCAATCTGCTGCACCGTCCATGTGTAGCTGAGTCCCAGACTCTCAGCAACAGGACAGTAACGCCTTGCAAAGGCATCAAGGACTTTGTGGAGGTCTTCCGGATTGATCCTGTCAGAGAGTTTCTGTGCAGTTTCAACATCGGAGATTTCAAGGAATGCGTTATCATGCATACGGTAGTCAATGTTCTTCTTTTGAAGCTTATGGGCGAGCAGATTATGCCCATTCATATAGAACTGCAGACGGAACGGTGCCCAAGTCGGGACACGCAGATAACACAGGCCAAGTTCTTTATCAATGAAATAAAAATAATAATGGAGACATTTACTCTGGTCAAATTTAAGGAATGTCCTGCCAGTAGTTTTATCATGCCATGGTTTATAGGTATTGCACTGCTCCATGGCAGAAAAAATATGGAGCAGTCCTTCAGTCTTACCGGTTTTGGAGATGATCTCCTGGATGCGTTCATCTTTACGGAAGGCACGGAGTTTGCGGATGAATTCAATCTCAATACCGTTTTCATCAGCAATGCGCTGTGCATTCTGCCTAACCTGTTCCGTAAGAGGCTGAGAAAAATCTGAAAAATCAAAAATACGGATAGAATTGGTGTTCAGGTAGTTGGTCATACCCTTAGCGTGACTCCACCCAGGGATATATCCCTGGATGATCATACGGTCATAACAGGTAATAGTACCATAGATTCTGTCAGCATATTTATCCGTAAGTAACATAAACACATCCCCCAACGTTTTTCTTTAATTGTACTCGAAACGAGGAGGAAATGCAAAACTTTTCCGGTTTATCCGGGTTAGGAGTTACAATAGGAGGCAGATTGACGCAATCAGTCTGCCCCTTGTAACTCCTTTTTGTTGCCCTCTGGGATAATTGAATAACATGCTGCCTGGTATTCAGAGCAGTAAAGAACATGGATACAGTAGGTCTAAGATGACTGAAAAGAATCTATTGCTTTATTATAAAGAAATGCAGTTTGCCAAGCAGGAACGGAAAAAATATCCTTGAAGGATGACATTGCACTTTTGAAGGTGGCGTATTATACTATTGGTGGCAACAGAAAAAGGAGCGAACGAAGTTCTATGAAACGGGTTTTGGTTAAATCAGTCTATGACACATTTGAATATGTGATGCAGCATTACTATCCTTTTGGATTAGAGGAACTTGTAGAGAAGTCAGATACTTATGTTGTTATTTCTATTCAGGATACACATACGAATGGATTTGGATTTATATTCAGAGAAAACCAATTTTGTAAAGGAGTGCTGACACTTTACTTTGATGATATTGTGAAAGAAGTTGAGGGGGCTGTCCTGTTTACGGATGAGATGGCAGATCAGATTATAGATTTTATCCAGGAACATAGGAGTGTAGATACACTGTTGGTTCATTGCTATGCCGGTCAGTCCAGATCCCGTGCAGTCGGAGCTTTTGCAGTTAAAATGCTTGGTGGAGATAATTCCAGACATTTTAAAATGAAGAGTCCAAATCAATACGTATATGATGTATTGGAGTCAGTATGGATACGTAGAATATTAGAAAATGCATAAGTGTGAAAGAATAAAAAAACGTTGGAAAATTATTCAATCGAAGTATGTAGTTATTAATTGTTTGTGTTTGGCGAAACAGTTGTGTCAGACGGATATTTTTGAACCAAGCGATGAGATTAAAAGGGAGATATAAAAGTGAATACCCCCAGTGATAAAGAAGTCATGGAACTGGCCCTTCAAGCGGGTCATATTCTTCTTGAAAACGGAGCTGAAATTTTCCGTGTGGAAGAAACGATGGATCGAATATGCAGGCATTACGGTGTGCAGTCGGGAAATGAGTTTGTTTTGAGTAACGGTATTTTTGTGACAGCGGGAAGTGAGAAGGAAAAGTTTTTTGCAAAAGTACAGCATATTCCGGTGAGCGGTACACACCTGGACAGAGTGACTGCGGTGAATCAGCTTTCCCGTGAAATTGAAGAGGGAAAGTATACAGTTGCACAGGCAATGGAGGAGATTAATAAAATAAAGAATATGCCGGACAAGCGAAAAAGTGTGCAGATTCTTGCTTCAGGTTTGGGCAGTGCAGCATTTTGCTATTTATTTGGAGGGAATCTGTGGGACAGTACTGCGGCATTTTTAGTCGGGTTGGTGCTCTATGGATATGTTTTGCAGATTAGCAGTCCGCACCTGTCTAAGATTGTAGGAAACATCGGCGGCGGTGCACTGGTGACTGTGCTCTGTGGAATTATGTATCTGACAGGATTTGGTAAGCATCTTAACTATATGATTATCGGTTCGATTATGCCCCTGGTTCCCGGAGTGCCCTTTACCAATGCGATTCGTGATATAGCAGATGGTGATTATATTTCGGGAGCAGTAAGAATGCTGGATGCACTTTTGGTATTTTTGTGCATTGCCATAGGAGTCGGAATGGGAATTGCTGTTATGAGCCGATTGACAGGAGGAGGAATATTATTATGATCATGCAGCTTATCGCAGCAATGGCAGGTACGATTGCATTTTCTGTGCTTTTCAGTGTTCCCCGAAAGTATTACATATACTGCGGCCTGATCGGGGGAGCTGGATGGGGTATTTATTCTTTGCTGCAGGGAGCAAGTAGCCCTGCAATCGCTTCTATGTTTGCAACTATGGTGGTAATTTTTTTATCAAGATTTGCGGCGGTATGGCAGCGATGCCCGGTTACTATTTTCCTGATATCCGGGATATTTCCGCTGGTTCCCGGGGCTGGAGTTTACTGGACTGCCTATTATATTGTGACAGATCAGCTTCGTCTTGCGGTACAGACAGGGTATCAGGCGGTAAAATGTGCGGTTGCCATTGTACTGGGAATCGTATTTATCTTTGAACTGCCGCAGAAGATGTTTTTATCGATTTTGAAAAAGATTTCCCCGGGGAAAATGTAAAAATCCCCGGGGAAATCTTTTTCAAATCAGTCCGAATGCTTTGGAACATTCCATGACAACAAGTGGTACAAAGATTAGCCCCAATCCGATAAGGTAAAGTTTTGCCGGAAGGAGCGCCAGTCCAAATGGTATGGAAAGTGGTGTAAACAGAACCAAAACGACCATAATTATGGAAATCAGTGCGGCACCGTTCAGCTTTTTGTTACTGAAGATTCCGATTTTGAATAAAGAATGTTCAGAACGCATATTGAATGCCTGAACTACCTGTGACAGGGAGAGAACCATGAAGGCCAGGGTCTGTCCGCCTGATACAGTACCAGTGACAGTTTCGCCGGTTTTGTAAGCAATCAGAGACAGAAGACCGAACATGACACCCTGCAGGAAAATGCGTACTCCGAAGCCGTGAGCAAATATGCCTTCATTTTTCGGGCGGGGTTTCTGCAGCATTACATCAGCTTCCACCTCTTCCATACCCAGTGCTATGGCAGGGAGACTGTCCGTGACCAGGTTGATCCACAAAAGTTGCATGGAGAGCAGCGGAGTTTTGTGCCACAGAAGCATAGCTACAAATACGAGAAGGACTTCTCCGATATTGGTGCCCAGAAGAAAGCCGACAACTTTCATGATGTTGGCGTAAATGCCCCGGCCTTCCCGAACGGCGTCTACAATTGTAGCAAAATTATCATCGGTCAGTGTAATATCTGCGGCTCCTTTTGCCACATCAGTACCGGTGATGCCCATGGCACATCCGATATCGGCTGCTTTCAGTGCCGGTGCATCGTTGACACCGTCGCCTGTCATGGAAACAATCTGATTTTTCCGCTGCCATGCTTTCACAATTCGGATTTTGTTCTCCGGGGATACTCTCGCATACACGGAAATATGTTCCACTTCATCTTCTAACTGACTGTCTGTCATGGCATCCAGTTCGGCACCCGTGAGAGCTTTGTCCCCGTCTTCCAGAATACCAAGTTCCCTTGCGATCGCAGAAGCAGTGACCACATGATCTCCGGTGATCATGACTGGCTTGATACCGGCCTTTCGACATACTGCAACGGCTTCTTTTGCCTCCGGGCGGGGTGGGTCGATCATGCCCACAAGTCCAAGGAAAATGAGATTATTTTCCAGAAGTTCGGAAGAAGGATTTTCCGGGACTTCATCCAGTTCTTTATAAGCCAGTGCGAGGACACGAAGAGCCGAATTACTCATTTCATAATTCATTTCCGCTGCCTTCTTAAAATTACCGCTGACACAGCGGTTGGTCAGCATATCGAAGGCGCCTTTTACAATTACAATATTTTTTCCGTCAATTTGATTTACTGTACTCATCAGCTTCCGGTCTGAATCAAAGGGAAGCTCGGCCAGGCGCGGATAAGCGGCACAGAGGTCATTCTTTTCCATACCATTTTTGTGTGCGGCTACAATGATTGCGGTTTCTGTAGGATCTCCCACATGCTGTTCGCCGTCTGCACCAAAAACCACAGAACTGTCGGAACATAAAGTTCCGTACATCAAAAGCTTGCGGATAGAATCCGAATTCTGTGTTCCGATTTCTTCCGTAGAATCCATACCTTCCAGATAACCTTTTACCAGGGTCATTCGGTTTTGTGTCAATGTTCCGGTCTTATCAGAGCAAATGACGGAGGCACTTCCCAGTGTTTCCACAGCCGGAAGCCGTCGGATAATAGCATTTTTTCGGACCATTTTCTGAACGCCGATGGAGAGTACGATGGTGACGATGGCCGGAAGTCCCTCAGGAATAGCGGAGACAGCCAGTGAAACAGCTGTCATAAAAATTTCCATGGCCGGAATACCGTTCAATATGCCGACAATAAAAATAACAGCACAGGCGGCCAGTGCAAGAAATCCCAGTTGTTTTCCAAGAACAGCAAGTTTTTGCTGCAATGGTGTCTGTCCTTCATTTTCACTTTCCAGAAGATTGGCAATTTTTCCCATTTCCGTATTCATACCGGTAGCGGTAATGACAGCAAGTCCCGTTCCGTAAGTAACACTGCATCCGGAAAATATCATATTGCATCGGTCGCCCAGAGGAGCATTCTCGTCGATGACTATGTCTGCTTCTTTTTCAGCGGGAACAGATTCTCCCGTCAGTGCAGATTCCTCAACTTTCAGGCTGGTGCTTTTTAAAAGACGTCCGTCTGCCGGGATAAAATCGCCCGCCTCCAGTCGTACAATATCGCCCGGAACTATCTGAGACGCTTCCAAAACTTTTTCTTCGCCATCGCGCAGGACTTTGGCATGAGGAGCTGAAAGACTTTTCAGTGCATCCAGGGCCTTTTCTGCTTTGCTCTCCTGCATCATCCCCATAATGGCATTGATGACAACAATGAGAAGGATCAGCAGAGGCTCAAAAAATTCTTTGGGATCACCTTCCGTGCAGGCAATGATGAAAGATACAATTGCTGCAAGAATTAAAATAAGGATCATGGCATCTTTGAACTGGTCAAAGAATCGCTGCAGGTTGGTTTTCTTCTTCTGCTCCCTGAGTTTATTCTCGCCATATTGCTGCAGACGTTCCTGAGCCTGTGGGGATGAAAGTCCAACAGCTGCATTGGATGACAGAGAATCGACAGTTTGTTTGCTTGTTAATGTGTGATAAGTCAAATAAATCCCTCCTTTAGATTTTAGTATAACAAAATACAGATATAATTTCATTGTTTTCAGTAAAATAAATATAAAATTTTTATAATGCGTTTGGCTGCCCATATATTGACTTTCAAAGTAAATCCTCGTATAATTAACTGGTACTACCAGTTGAAGGAAGGATATTTATATTATGAAGTATGTGCGACAGTTTTGTATTATTCTGGTATTTTCTTTTTTGGGAGAAATACTGCATACGCTGATTCCCCTGCCAATACCTGCCAGTGTGTATGGTCTGGTGCTTTTACTGACCGCTCTGTGTGCCAGGATTGTAAGTGTTGAACAGGTGAAAGAAGCTGCAAAGTTTCTGATTGAGATTATGCCTGTGATGTTTATTCCGGCTGCGGCAGGGTTGTTGACAGCATGGAGAGATTTGAAACCTGTAGTTTTGCCCGTGGCTATTATTACCGCTGCGACGACAGTTCTTGTAATGGCAATGACCGGCCGTGTGACACAGGCAATGATTCGAAGAGAAAAGAGGAGAAGAAAATGAAAGAATTTGTGACGGACTCTGTATTTTTCGGAGCTTTGCTAAGCCTTGCCGCTTATGAGTTGGGTCTGCTGCTGAAGAAAAAATTCAAATTAGCCGTATTTAATCCCCTTCTGATTGCTTCAGCCTGTGTGATCTGTGTGCTGCTGGCATTTGATATTGATTATAAGCATTACAACGCAGGAGGTCAGTATCTTTCGTATCTGCTGACACCAGCAACGGTATGTCTGGCCGTTCCTCTGTATGAACAGATGGAGTTGCTTAAGAAAAATCTAAAAGCAGTGGCAGCCGGAATTCTATCAGGAGTGGCAGCCAGTATCGTTGGGGTGTTTCTTCTGTCTCTTTTATTTCATTTGGATCATCAGCAGTATGTCACGCTTCTTCCCAAATCCATTACCACAGCCATCGGCATGGGAGTTTCAGAGGAAATGGGCGGTATTGTGACAATCACGGTGGCAGTTATTGTACTTACCGGGGTTCTGGGAAACGTAATTGCGGATCTTGTTTGTAAGGTATTTAAAATTGAAGAACCGATTGCCCGTGGTCTGGCACTGGGGACATCTGCGCATGCCATTGGAACTGCAAAAGCGATGGAAATGGGAGAAACTGAGGGTGCGATGAGCAGTCTGGCAATTGCAGTGGCCGGGCTTTTGACAGCGGTGGCTGCTCCATTATTTGCAGGATGGATTTAGGAGAGAAAGATGGAAAAAACACAAAAAACGAAACCGGACAAAACGTATTATCAGGTGATTGCCTACATTATGGAAATGATAAAAGAAGGAAAACTTTCATTTTACAGCAAACTTCCATCGGAGAGAGAATTGATGGAAACTCTGGGAATGGGAAGAAATTCTGTCCGGGAGGCATTGCGCACGCTGGAGAATATTGGACTGGTGGAAAGTTGCCACGGTAAAGGTAATTTTCTTGTCAACCATATGGGAGAAAGCCTGAGCAGTGTATTTTCGGTGCTTTTATTTACCGGAGAAAGCAATTATCTGGAGGTAAGTCAGTTAAGACGTGCCATAGAAGTACAGGCATTTGCACAGGCAGCTGACCGAATTACGGAGGATGACAGGAACAGGTTTGCAGGTATTATACTGAAAATGGACACGGGGACTCATGAAGAACGTGTGCAGGCTGATGAGGATTTTCATCAGTTATTGATTCAGTGCTCCGGTAATCATTTGCTGGTATTGTTGATGGATGCACTTTCTTATGTATGCAGGGAAGAAATTTTGATGATATTGGAAAATCAGGCAGTGGAGCATGTGGAGCAGTGGAAAACACTTCACAGGCGAATTTTTGATTACCTGATGATAGGTGACAAAGAGCAAGGGGTAGATGCTTTGCTGGATCACTATCGCTGGGGTGACAGCCTGCTGGGAGAAAAAAGTTATTCACGGTAGTCTGATGGTTTACTAAGATAAAGTGTTGAAATGAAAAGTGAAATATGATAGGATGTTTTGGAGAAATTTATTCAGGAGGGACTGAACATGGGAAAAATCAGAATTGGAATTGCAGGTTATGGTAACCTTGGAAAAGGTGTGGAAATGGCAATCCGCCAGAATGATGATATGGAACTGGCAGGCGTATTCACCCGTCGTGCTCCGGAAAGTGTAAAACTGGCAACACCAGGCGTAAAGGCTTACAGACTGGAAGATGCAAAAGATATGAAAGACCAGATCGATGTTATGATTATCTGTGGAGGAAGTGCAACAGATCTCCCAAAACAGACACCGGAACTGGCAAAATATTTTGATGTTATTGACAGCTTTGATACACATGCGAACATTCCGCAGCATTTCCAGGCTGTAGATGAAGCATGCAGGGCTAATGGTAATGCGGCACTTATTTCTGTTGGATGGGATCCGGGTCTGTTTTCGCTGAACAGAATTTATGCGGAATCTATTCTTCCGAATGGAAAAACTTATACCTTCTGGGGCAAAGGTGTCAGCCAGGGCCATTCTGATGCCATTCGTCGTATTCCGGGTGTAAAACGCGGTATTCAGTACACTGTTCCGGTAGAAGATGCTATGGAGCAGGTACGTTCCGGAAAACAGCCGGAGCTTACAACACGCCAGAAACATACCAGAGAGTGCTTTGTGGTTGCAGAAGAGGGAGCAGATCTGAAAGAGATAGAAAATTCCATCAAAACCATGAAAAATTATTTTGATGAATATGATACCACAGTAAACTTTATCACAGAGGAAGAATTTGATGCAGTACACAACAAGATGCCTCACGGCGGATTTGTTATGAGAAGCGGAATGACAGGAGATGGAGAAAAGACACATCAGATGATCGAATATTCACTGAAACTGGAATCCAATCCGGAATTCACCTCCAGTGTACTGGTTGCTTATGCAAGAGCCCTGAAACGCATGAAAGACGAAGGTGCCGTAGGATGCAAGACCGTCTTTGACGTAGCCCCGGCTTACCTTTCACCGCTCAGCGGAGAAGAAATCAGAGCACATCTGCTGTAGAAGATACTTTTTTTGTGATTCTTTTGCATAGGGACGAAAACTTCTTATTATTTTTTCAGAAGCGGGCGTCCCATTGCAAAAGAATCACAAAAAGTTTATTAGATATCTAATTTCATGTCTCCATTTTTAATGAATCCATGTTTTCTCATAAATTCAGATACAATTAATGTAATTACAGCCGGTAATATGATCTGAATCAACAGAATCTTAATCAGGACGATGACCGGGTCTTCTGTCTGGGTCATGACCTGCCATGTCATAATCTGCCCTACGAATCCTGCAGTACCCATGCCGGAACCGGTGGCGTTGCTGGTCATATGCAGCAGCATAGTGGATACCGGACCCAGGACAGCACTGGATATGATTGCAGGAAGCCAGATCAGAGGATGGCGCATGATGTTCGGTACCTGCAGCATGGAAGTGCCCACGCCCTGTGCCAGAAGACCGCCCATTTTATTTTCACGGTAGCTGGCTACGGCAAATCCTACCATGTTGCAGCAGCAGCCCACGGTTGCAGCTCCTGCAGCCAGACCGGACAGGTTCAGGATGATACCCAGTGCAGCAGAACTGATTGGCAGTGTCAGGATCATACCCATCAGCACGGATACGACAATACCCATCAAAAACGGCTGCTGTTCTGTTCCCCAGTTAATCAGACTTCCCAGCCATGTCATAAAGGAGGAAATTGGCGGCCCTGCCAACAGGCCGACAGCGGAACCTGCACCGATGGTAATCAGTGGGGTTACAATAATATCAATTTTGGTTTTACCGGCAACCAGATGGCCGATTTCGATACCTACATAAGCTGCAACAAATGCTCCCAGAGGTTCTCCAGGTCCGGCAAGTACGATTGTTCCGTCAGCCATAAAAGTACCGGCAAGGATTTTGGAAGCGTAGCCGCCTACAAGACCGCAGGTGGCAGCAGAAAGAACGACAAGAGGACTTTCTTTGAATTTATAGGCTACGCCGACACCAATGCCGGCACAGGTAGCGGCTGCGGCAGCTTTTCCCGCCAGAAAAATCAGATTTCCGACAGATCCTCCAGCAAATGTACCGATTTGCTGAATGATTGTTCCGACAATCAGTGTGGCAAACAATCCCATAGCCATACCGCTGAGACCGTCAATAAAAACACGGTTTAGATATTTTTTTATCAGGTTCATAATAATAGACTCCTTTCTCATGTGTCTGTGAGTTTTCGCTGATTGTTACAGCACGTAACAAAGTCTAACACGAATAGAAAGGCCGTGCAAGAGATTTATGCGATTTCTGTAAAGAAAATTGTAAATATATGTGTAAAGTATATGTGTAAAGAAAACTGAACAATGAAGCCTACCAAAAGGAAAAAGCTTCTGAACTGTTAAGATCAGAAGCTTTTATAGAGTTGCGGGAGTAGGATTTGAACCTACGACCTTCGGGTTATGAGCCCGACGAGCTTCCAGACTGCTCCATCCCGCGATGATATTTATATTATAGTCTTATTATATGTATTTGTCAAATGTGATATTCAACTATTTTACATCTTTTATCATGAAGATAATTAGATGAATAATTTTATTTATAGAAAATAATTGAAAATTATTTCTTAATATTTTATAAAATGCTATTTATAGGTTGATATACATGAAAAATATGCTAAAATAAATTAGTCGACAAATTAAAATTATTTTTGTTAAAAGGTTTAAGATGTCAAAAGACAGGAGGGAATGAAAGTGGAACAGGAGCTTTTAAAGGATTCCGTTCAGGGGTGTTTGTTCGGGGTTTCTCACAAATTTTTCCGGTATAATTTTGACCGGGTATCGAAGCTGGATATCCATCCGGGGCAGATACCTCTTCTGCATCTTCTGGGGACTCAGGAGGGGTTGAGCCAGAAAGAAATTGCCCGGAAGCTGGGTATCAAACCACCGACAGTTAATGTTTCCATTCAGAGAATGGAAAAAGGTGGGTATGTATATCGACAGACTGATCTGAAAGATCAAAGAGTTACGCGAATCTATCTGACGGATAAAGGGAAAGAGATAGAAGAGAAAATTGTGGCTATGATGGCCGAAAGTGAGGAGATCATTATCAGAGGATTTTCTGAGAGTGAGATCTGCCTGATGAAAAGGATGCTGCGCCAGATGGCTGATAATCTGGATCAGGCGTTCCAGAATGATAAGGATGAAGGGAGATAAATATGCGAAAATTAATGAAATATCTGAAACGTTCTGCAGGATTTATCGTGATGATTGTTTTGCTCTTATTTCTGCAGGCGTATTGCGAACTTTCGCTTCCGTCCTACACATCCAATATTGTGAATGTGGGGATACAGCAGAAAGGTATCGAGGACGGTGTGCCCAAACAGATGCGAAAAGAAACGATGGAGCATCTGAAGCTATTTATGAATGAAGAGGAACAGGAGAAGGTATCGTTGTGTTATCAGGAAAAGGGTGATAGTTATCAGCTTGAAAAGATAGATGATGAGACCAGGGCAGAATTGAATGACATTCTGGGTAAGGCGGAGCTGATGATGAGCAGCCTTACAGAGCAGGAAGAAATGGCAGAAAAGATTGACGGAATGCCAGATACTATGCTGAATCAGATAGCAGTGCTGTTTGTTCAGAAAGAGTATGAGGCTATGGGCGAAAATCTGGATTCCATACAGATGAAGTATCTGCTTCGTACCGGGCTTTTGATGCTTGGTCTGGCACTGATTGGAATGATTGCAGCAGTATGTGTGACTTTCCTGGCAGCAAGAGTAGCAGCTGCCCTCGGTCATGATCTGCGTGATGCTGTATACCGCAAGGTCATCGGCTTTTCCAGCGGAGAATACAGTCGTTTCTCCACAGCTTCTCTGATTACCAGAAGCACCAATGATATCCAGCAAGTGCAGACGATGATGACCATGCTGTTTCGTATTGCCTGTTTTGCACCGATTATGGGTATCGGCGGTATATTGAAAGCTTTGCAGACAAATGTTTCCATGAGCTGGATTATTGCCCTGGCGGTGGGTGTGATTCTGCTGGTGATTATGCTGCTGTTTGTAATAGCAATGCCCAGATTTAAAAAGCTGCAGGTGCTGATTGACCGGATGAACCTTGTGACCAGAGAATTGCTGACCGGTATTATGGTTACCCGTGCTTTCAGCCGTGAAAAACATGAAGAAGAACGATTTGAAAAAGCAAATCATGATCTGATGAAGACCAATCTTTTTGTAAACCGTTGTATGACATTTATGATGCCGATCATTATGCTGATTATGAACTGTGTATCACTTCTGATCGTGTATTTTGGTTCTCATGCCATTGACGCAGGAAACATGCAGGTGGGTGATATGATGGCGTTTATTCAGTATGCCATGCAGATTATTATGTCTTTCCTGATGCTGACGATGCTGTCAATCATGCTGCCCAGAGCCAGTGTATCTGCAGGACGTATCAGTGAAGTGCTGGAAACAGAAACTTTAATCCACGATCCGGAAAAACCGTCTGTACCGGCTGAGACAGAGAAAGGAACTGTTTCCTTTGAACACGTTTCATTCGCTTATCCCGATGCAGAAGAAAATGTACTGACAGATATTCACTTTACAGCTAAGAAAGGTGAAACGGTGGCAATCATCGGAAGTACCGGAAGCGGCAAGAGTACCCTGGTCAATCTGATTCCCCGCTTCTATGATGTGACAGAAGGAACGGTCAGAATTGATGGAGTGGATGTGCGTCAGATGACGCAGAAGGATGTGCGTGACCGTCTCGGTTATGTGCCGCAGAAAGGTGTACTGTTCTCAGGAACGATTGACTCTAATATTCGATTTGGACGACCGGAAGCACCAACGGAGGAAGTGGAACGTGCTGCCCGGATTGCACAGGCAGAAGAATTTATCCTGGCAAAGCCGGAGGGTTATCAGTCTCCGATCGCACAGGGTGGAACCAATGTATCCGGTGGTCAGAAACAGCGTTTGTCCATTGCCCGTGCGATTGAGAAAAATCCGGAAATACTGATTTTTGATGACAGTTTTTCTGCGTTGGATTATAAAACAGATGTGGCAGTACGAAAAGCCTTGAAAGAGGCAACTGCAGACACTACAACGATTATCGTTGCACAGCGAATCAGTACGATTCTTCATGCAGATAAGATTATTGTACTGGATGAGGGCAGGATGGCCGGTATAGGAACCCATAAAGAGTTGATGAAGAACTGTGAGGTATATCAGCAGATTGCCAAATCACAGCTTTCAGAGGAGGAACTGGCAGAATGAGTGAAATGAAAAGACCGAAAATGCATGGACCGGGCCCCAAGGGTGGGGAGAAAGCTAAAGACTTTGGGGATGCGATGAAGAAACTGATCCGTTATATGAGCCGGTACAAATTCCGTATTCTGATTATGATGATCTTTGCGGTGGCTAGTACAGTATTCAGTATCGTGGGCCCTAAAATACTGGGAAAAGCCACTACGGAACTGTTCACCGGACTGGTGGCGAAAGTTCAGGGAACCGGAAGTATTGATTTTACAAAAATAACCAGGATTTTATTATTTCTGCTCTGTATTTATCTGTGCAGTGCCCTGTTTTCCTTTATCCAGGGCTTTGTGATGAGTGGAATTGCCAACGACGTTTCTTACAATCTGAGAAAAGAAATATCGAAGAAAATCAACCGGCTGCCGCTGAAATATTTTGAGAGCCGGACAACAGGAGAGGTCTTGTCCCGAGTAACTAATGATGTAGATACCCTGCAGCAGAGTCTGAACCAGAGTATTACTCAGATGATTACCTCAGTTACCACACTGATTGGTGTGTTTATCATGATGTTGAGCATCAATGTATGGATGACACTGTGTGCCCTCCTGATTCTTCCGGTATCCATGACGATTATGGGACAGGTTATGAAACGTTCCCAGAAGTATTTTCAGCAGCAGCAGAGATATCTGGGCGAAGTAAACGGTCAGATTGAAGAGGTGTACGGCGGCCATAATATTGTAAAAGTATTTAATAAAGAAGATGATGTGATCGCACAGTTTGAAGAAACCAATAAAAAACTATATGATTCTGCATGGAAATCTCAGACATTTTCCGGTATTATGATGCCCGTTATGCAGTTTGTCGGCAATGTGGGTTACGTGATGGTAGCCCTTCTGGGCGGAGTGTTCGTTATCCGTGGAAGTATTCAGGTAGGTGATATCCAGTCATTCTTCCAGTATATCCGTAACTTTACCCAGCCGGTACAGCAGATCGCTCAGGTGACCAATATGCTGCAGATGGCAGCAGCAGCTTCTGAGCGAGTGTTTGAATTCCTGGAAGAGGAGGAAGAGGATCAGACTGTAGAACATCCGGTGCACACTGAAAATTTGAAAGGAAATGTGCAGTTCGAACACGTTTCATTCGGATATCAGCCGGATAAAATCATTGTAAACGACTTCTCTGCAGACATTAAGGACGGGCAGAAAATTGCGATTGTCGGTCCCACCGGTGCCGGCAAAACCACGATGGTCAAGCTGCTGATGCGTTACTATGATATCAACAGCGGCTCCATTAAAATTGATGGTCACGATGTAAAAGACTTTAACCGAAGCGAGCTAAGAAAAATGTTCGGTATGGTATTACAGGAGACATGGCTGTTTAACGGTACGATTATGGAGAATATCCGTTATGGTCGTCTGGATGCCACAGATGAAGAAGTGATAGCGGCGGCTAAAGCGGCGCATATTCACAAATTTATCATGTCACAGCCGGGAGGATACAATATGGTACTGAATGAAGAAACCAGCAATGTATCCCAGGGACAGAAGCAGCTTCTGACCATTGCCCGGGCGATTCTGGCAGACAACCAGATCTTGATTCTGGACGAGGCTACATCATCCGTAGATACCCGTACAGAAGAACGGATTCAGAAAGCTATGGATAATCTGATGAGAGGAAGAACCAGCTTTGTAATCGCCCATCGTCTGTCCACCATCCGAGATGCGGATCTGATTCTTGTCATGAAAGACGGGGATATCATCGAACAGGGAAATCATGAGGAACTGATGGCAAAAGGCGGATTCTATGCGGGACTGTATAACAGCCAGTTTGAAAAAGCGGTGTAAAAGATGAAAGAAAAAGAAGTCTGGGTGATTCCGGGCTTCTTTTATTTGAAAAACTATTACAGTTCAACCTTTGATTGGGTGAGATGCCTGAGCGGGGTCTATAGAAAATAATGGTCGCAAAAGTCTCCATCTTCTCGGCAAACACCTAAATAGTAATAATAGATAAAGGAAAGCAGGGTCTATACAAGAAAAAAGTCTTCCAAGACCCTGTTCATTTCAGTTTTTGGGGTCTTGGAAGATGTTTTTCTTATATAGGCCCTTTTCTTAGTTTTAAAACGCTTCAAAAAGCTCTTAAAAGCAAGTGTATGAGGAAGAAAAGGGAACTTCTGATATAAAAAATCTGTATAGACCCCGCACAGACATCCAACCAAATTAAAAGGTGACGACATACCTAAAGTTCAGAAAGAATCTGCGAAAAAAGGTAGGACGAGAATTCAAATAACAATTCAAGAAACAGTATGCTGAGTGGTTACGAAAAAAATATTAGACAAAATTAAAGAATTTTTGGTTGCCGTTGAGGACAATTTAGAACTGTGGTATAATATGCATTAAAATAGTTGGAAGGAGGGCGGTATAGTTGCGCATTGAATTATTATTTGAACTGGAACATGCAGAGTTACCGAAAGATAATAAAAGCATTTGGATTTCTTTTTTGAAAAATGTTCTTTTTAGTTGTAATAAGGGAAAGTTCTATGATCGTTATTTTTCAGGGACAAATGTAAAGGATTATACTTTTAGCGTGATTCTATCGAAACCTCAATTTGGTGGGGAAAAGATTCTGTTGGAAGACAGGTGGGTAAAAATGATTTTTTCGGCGGATGACAGAAATAAGACGGGACTTATTTTTTTTGCTGCATTCATTCAAGCGAAGAAGAGAAAGTTCCCATTACCGGATGGAAATTTAATGGTTCTGGAAAGGGTACGGCAACTTAGAGAACAGTTAATTACCAGCTCCAAAGTGGTATTTCGGACAGTGACAGGAGGAGGTCTGGTAGTTCGGGAACATAATAAGGAAACAAATAAGGATAAGTATTATACATTTAAGGATGAAGAATTTGGTGAAAAAATAAAGAATGTGCTCAAAGTACAGGCACAGGGAGCTGGATTTTCAGAGCATCTGTCAGAAGCTATAGTAATGACGGCGATTCAGTGCAAGAAAATAGTTGTGAAGCAGTATGGTATATATGTGGACGTGACGGTTGGAGTCTTTCAGTTAGAAGGTCATCCGGATTTACTACAGTATTTTTACCAAGCAGGTTTGGGGTCAAAGCATTCTATGGGGTATGGAATGTTGGATATTATTTCTCAGGGAAATGAATAGAGGGTGGAGAATGTGAGAGAATGTTTGGAAAATGAAAAGTTTGACACCAGAGTTGAGCCATCAGATTGGAGATATTCAGCGGCAATATTGGGTCTTTATAAATATTTGAGTCATTTTGGTGAAAATGGGATAGATTTTGAAATTTCAGATGATGCAATTAAGTTTAATCGTTCTGGTATTACAGAAGAAAAGTACCTTTTGTTTGTTGAATATTATTATGATAAAGAGTTGCAGCATAGAAAATTGGAACGGTTGATGCATCAGGAAGAATGGTCAGAGGAGCAAATTAAGCTGGCAAATGACTTGTTGAAAGGAAATGCCATTTTAAAAAAGGTTTTCGGAAAGATAAAATTTGATGGTACAAATCCCGAAGAAATTTTGAAAATGATTGATGCACACAGAGAAGTGCTGATCAAAGAAACTTATCGGAATAAGGCTAACATGTATGCGAATTTTGCCAATTCGGGGCAATTGTTGGAAGAGGGAAAAGAATGTTGTAGATTATGAGGATATTATGTAGATGGCGGAAGAAAGAGTAAAGCAATTTCCTACAATTTTGATGTAAATACTTTTGTAGCACAGGATGATATTATTTTTGATTTTATACCATTTGCTTTTTCTGGAGACCGAGAGTCATTTTTTATTAATGATAGTTATTCTGTCATGCAGTTAATTCAGACAAATAGAGATTTTGAAAAATTTATACTGAACGAAGTGTTGATTTCGGAAGGAAAAAGCAAGGATGCCAGAAAGGCTCTTTTTAAATCTATACAGACTGTGGCTGATTTTCTGGATTATGATGTGGAAGTAATTGTGAAGAACAGGGAGAAGACATTTTTTGAAACAGTGTTTATTCGCAAGGAAAGTATTGATATCTTGAGAAAACTGAAGGTGTATGAACCCTTCTGCTTTTCGTTAAAAATAAATGATAATTATTATGTGAATATCCAGAAAGAAGTGATGAACTGTATTATGAATCTCGTGCGAACCGACATACTGATTGAATTATTTTTAAAGCAGAATTCAGAATACCTGGTTTCGTTGCTTATCGAGATAAACCGATTGATTTGTGGAGGTGGAGAAGAAATGAAACAGACAATGAAAAAGGCTTATGCGTGTGCAAAAGAGGTTGCCAAAAAACTTCCGGAAAATAAGCGTGAAAGTTACAAACAGAAACTGACGAGTGCCATTGTTTTTAAAGATTATGACCGTTATTGCCAAATATTATTACAATTATCCAATTATGCAGATATGCCATTCGATTTTGCCTACAGTCTGTTTGAAGATTTCGAAGAAAATAAAGATATTGCGTATACGTTTGTCAATGCACTTACGAAAAAGAAAGAAGAAAATTAGGGGGAAAGCATTATGAAGAAAAGAGCATTAACGTTGACGGTAGTAGCCAATATGACGTCCAATTATTCTGAAGGTTTGGGAAATATTGCCAGTGTGCAGAAGATTTTTAAAAATAGAAAAGTGTATACAATTCGAAGTAGGGAGAGTTTGAAAAATGCTTTGATGGTGCAAGCGGGAATGTATGATGATTTGCAGACGGAAGTGGACGGTGCTACACAGAAATTAGTGACTGAAGAACTGAATGCTGCGACCTGCAGGGCGCTGGAGGGTGGATATATGAGCACAAAGGGAACTACATATGTCAGAAAGAGCTCAATTTATTTGACAGATGCGATTTCCTGTGAAAGCTTTGTAAATGAAACTCGATTCCATAACAATCTCTATTTGGCAAGTAATTTTGCTGCAGCAAATAGAATGAATGTTCAGAATGATGCAGGGAAAGTTGGATTAATGCCGTATCAATATGAATATGACAAATCATTAAAAACTTACAGTTTAACGATTGATCTGGAGATGGTTGGAAAAGATGAAAATTTTGCTGCTGAAGCAGATAAGGTAGAAAAAGCAACACGAGTCAATGCAATTTTAGATGCAGTAGAAAGTCTGAGTCTGGTGGTGAAAGGGAATCTTGATAACGCAGAGCCATTATTTGTCGTGGGAGGAATTTCGGACAGAAAGACACATTATTTTGAAAATATTGTGCATGTAGAGGAAGATAAGTTGAATGTTTCGGTGGATTTAAAGGATAAGATTGCGAAAGGATACCACTGTGGTCTGCTTCGCGGAAAAATGCTGGCAAACGAACAGGAGATTGAAAAGGAACTGGAACCAATGACAATTTCCGGATTTTTTGAAACTTTGAAAGAAGAAGTAAATGCTTATTATGAGGTATAAGTGTAGAAATGGGAAGGCAGGTGAGGTAGATGAGAGCGTTACGTCTGATTGTACACCAGAATAATGCAAATTATAAAAAAGAAGAAACTGTGGAAAATAAGATGACATATCCATTGCCTCCAGTTTCGACCATAATAGGAGCACTACATAGTATTTGCGGATACCAGGAATATAAGGAAATGGATATCAGTATTCAAGGGAAGTATGAATCCATGCATAGGGAACCATACACGGATTATTGTTTCCTGAACTCTGTGCAAGATGACAGAGGGATTCTTGTAAAGATGAGAAATGGGAGTATGCTGTCTAATGCATTTGACAAGGTGGCAACAGCAAAAAAAACGCAGGGAAATAGTTTTAGAAAAGGAATTACGATTCATGTAGATGATAAGGAATTGTTAGAAGAGTATCGTACATTGAAGAATTTGAATGATGCGATTGTAGATTTTAAGAAGAACCGGATTGCTCCGGTAATGGAACTGATAAAAAAACGGAAAAAGAATCTAGCACAAAAAAAGAAAGAACTTATAAAAAAAACACAGGAATATGAACGTGTTGAGAATCGGGAGAAAGAAATTAAAGAACTGGAAAAAGAAATAAAATTTCGGCTAGAAAAATTTCAGTGTGAGAACTATGAAATTCCTATTTCCAGATATCGTTCTCTGACAAAATCTATGAAATTTTATGAGATTTTGGACGGTGTAACTCTGGTACTTCATGTCAGAGCAGAAGACAAGATTCTTGAGGATATTATGGAACATATTCATGATCTGAAATCTATCGGCAGAAGTGAAGATACCGTTTCAATAGAAAATGTAGAGATTGTGGAACTGAAAGAAAAATCCAGAGAAGGTGAAATCGTTAGCAAATATTCAGCGTATATCGACTGTGACATGGTGAAGAATGAACGAATCTATCTTCGGGAAAAGATGGGAAGAATTAGTGGAACAAAATATTATATTAATAAAAATTATGAAATTATGGACGGTAAGAGAATATTTAGCAAGAAAAAAGTACTCTATGTCTCTCAGTATGCGGCGGATGAATTTGGTGATGGATTGTATGTGGATGAATATGAGGAAGAAGAGTTTATTGTAAACTTTTTGTAAGAGAAGGCAACAGTGGTAACTGTTGCTTTTTTAAAAGGAGAGGATATGGTGATAAAAGAGTATTATGCAAAACCGAATCAAACGATAGAGGAACATGTAAAGAAGCTGTTGGAAAAACTGGAAGTATTAAAAGAATATGGTTATATTAAAGACGAAAAATTGTATGAACTTGTTAAAATAGCATGTTTGCATCATGATGATGGAAAAGTAAATCCTCAATTTCAAGCTCGCGTGAAGAGTGGAAAAAAACTCCGGTTTAATCGGGAAAAAGAGATTCCGCATAATGTTTTGTCGGGTTATTTGTTAGATGATAGCGAATTTGAAACATTGGAAGATTATTACAGAGTTTTATTTGCAATTATTTATCATCATGATTTTGGAAATCCATATGAAATGATAGTTAGAGAGAAAGAGTTGATTCAGGAATTATTGCAAGGGTTTACTGTCCATGTAATTAATAGGAGAAAGGCAAATGCAGTGCAGAGAATGATTTTAGATGATACAGCAATTCGGATAAAAGGATATCTGCACAAATGTGACTACAGTGCCAGTGGGGATTATACTGTAGAATATCCCGGTGATTTTTTGGAAGATGCTTTGGAAAATATAAAAGAAAAATGGAAATTGCAGAATTCTTCTTATGATTGGAATGAACTTCAGAAATTTTGTATGAGCAAAAGGGACGAAAATATTATTGTAGTTGCACAAACCGGAATGGGGAAGACAGAAGCGGGACTTCAATGGATTGGAAACGGGAAAGGATATTTTGTACTTCCGCTACGTACGGCAATCAATGCAATTTATGACAGAGTAAGAAATGAAATTCTTTTAGGAGAAAAAATTGATACGAGGTTGTCTATTCTTCATTCTGAATCCCTGGAGTACTATTCCAGCTATTATGTAGAACAGAATATGGATTTTCTGGAATATGAAAATCGAGGAAAGCGTTTTTCCATGCCGCTTAATATTTCCACGATGGATCAGCTTTTTGATTTTGTTTTTAAATACCAAGGTTATGAATTGAAACTGACTACATTGTCCTATTCCAGAATTGTGATTGATGAAATTCAAATGTATAATCCGGAAATGCTGGCATATCTTATCTGCGGATTAAAGAGGATTACACAGTTGGGAGGGAAAGTTGCTGTTATGACAGCGACTTTATCTCCATTTGTCAGAGAACTTCTAATGAAGGAAATTCCATTTAGAGAAGAAAATATGCGTACTTTTACCAATGATATGGTACGTCATAATATTGAAGTTAGAGATTATAAAATTCAGTCAGAGGACATTCTTGTTCTATATTATGGAAATCGGGAGCGAAAAAGAAGTAATAAAATACTGGTGGTGTGCAATTCCATCCGAAAGTCACAGGAGATGTATGAAGAACTGCGATTTGATATTAAGTGTCAGGAAGAACTTCATATTCTACACAGCCGATTTACAAAAGAAGAAAGAGTAGAGAAAGAATTGGAAATTTTGGAATTTGGAAAGACCTATGATGAGAATGGAGAGTTGGATCAACAGTCAGGAATCTGGATTTCTACTTCATTGGTTGAAGCTAGCCTGGATATTGATTTTGATTATCTGTTTACAGAACTTCAGGATTTGAATTCCCTGATGCAAAGGCTTGGAAGATGTAACCGTAAAGGGAAAAAAGATATTTCAGAACCGAACTGTTTTGTTTATCTGAAAATTGACAATTGGATTTTGAGTGGAAAAAATAGCTTTGTAGATGAAACAATATTTCATTTATCCCAAAAGGCAATGAAGACGGTGGGCGGACCGCTGTCTGAAGTACAAAAATTGGAGCTTTTGAATACATATCTTACCATGGAGAACTTAAAAGAAAGTAAATATTACTGTGGAGAAAATGGATATAAGGAAACCATGGATTGGATACGTGACATAGTGCCATACCAGTATCAGAAGAATGAAAAGAAACTGAGAAATATTTTGTCGGAGGATGTTATTCCAAGTTCAGTTTATTCAGAAAAGAAAGATATCATTGAGAATGCAGCAGAAGTGTTTTTGGATGATGAGGCAGGAATAATAGAATTGATGAAGGCGAAAGAAGAAATCATGAAGTATTCTGTCAGTATACCGTATTGGCAGTGGCTTGAATATTTGAGTGCTGTAAAAAAAGGAAATGCAGAAGTGTATCCTTCGATTCAGATGGGAAGATATGGAACAATATCTATTATGGAGTGCCGCTATGATGAGTTGGGCTATCGAAGAATGGATTATGAAAATACATTAAGAGAGCCTAATTTCTTGTAGGAGATGAAGAGAGTGAATATGAAAAAAGAGATTACGGGAGTCATGGTATATTACTATAAGGTGTGTCCGAGAAAGCTATGGTATTTTTACCATCACATTCAAATGGAACAGAATAATGAAAATGTTAAAATTGGAAAAATCCTGGATGAAGAAACGTACAGAAAAGATGACAAGCATATCAATATTGATAATATAATTAACATTGATTTTATCCGTTCGCAAGGGGTTTTGCATGAAATTAAAAAAAGTAAGAAAATAGAGGAGGCGGGTATTTTACAGGTGAAATATTACCTGTATTATCTGCAAAAGAAAGAAGTCTATGATATCAAAGCGAAAATAGATTATCCACTTTTGAAGAAAACAGTTGAGGTTGAGTTGTCAGAAAGAGATATTTCAGAATTAGAAGAAATTTTGGAAAATATAGGGAAAATTGTGAAGAAAGATGTACCGCCTGAATTGCAGAAAAAAAATATATGTAAATCATGTGCATATTTTGATTTGTGTTTTATTTGACCAATACGAGGGGGAATAAAAAATGAAACGAAGCTATTATATTTATAATAATGGTTCTTTACGGAGAAAAGATAATACAATTACATTCATTGATGAATATGATGAGAAAAAAGATATTCCGATTGAACGTGTGGGAGATATTTATGTGATGTCAGAAATGTCTTTTAATTCTAGTCTTATTAATATTCTTGCCCAGAATGGAATACCAGTGCATTTTTTCAATTATTATAGCTTTTATATTGGAAGCTTCTATCCAAGAGAACAGTTGGTTTCAGGTAATTTGTTGGTACAGCAGGTAAGTTATTATTCTGATCCGGAGAAAAGGCTGTGTCTGGCAAAGGCATTCATTGAAGGAGCCTCCTTTAATATTTATCGGAATCTTCGGTATTATAATGGAAGAGGAAAAGATGTACAATCGTATATGGATGTCATAGAAAGTTTGAGAAAACAGATTGCGAAAGCAGGGAGCATTCAGGAATTAATGGGATATGAGGGGAATATAAGAAAGACGTATTATAGTGCATGGACCAAGATTATTGATCAAGAGATAGAATTTGAAAAAAGGGTAAAAAATCCCCCAGATAATATGATAAATACACTGATTTCGTTCGTGAATACATTGATTTATACAAAAGTTCTGGGAGAGATTTATCAGACACAATTAAATTCCACCATTAGTTATCTGCATGAACCAGGAGACAGAAGATTTTCATTGAGTTTAGATATTGCTGAGATATTTAAACCGATTTTGGGAGATCGATTGATTTTTTCATTGCTCAATCGGAATCAGATTACTCAGAAGAGTTTTACTAAAGGTTTAAATTATCTTCACTTGACAAAAGAAGCTTCCAAAATAATTGTTGGGGAATTGGATGCAAAGATGCAAACTACAATAAAACATAAAGATTTGAATAAAACAGTTTCTTACCAGTATTTAATGCGTCTCGAGTGTTACAAACTGGTAAAACATCTACTTGGTGAAAAAGATTATGAACCATTTAAAATATGGTGGTAGAAAGGAATTGAAATGTATGTAATACTGGTATATGATATTAAGAGTGATGAAGGTGGTGCCAAGGCTTTGGCCAAGACATTTAAAATATGTAAAAAATATTTAACTCACATTCAGAATTCTGTTTTTGAAGGTGAATTATCTGATTCTCAATTGTTGAAACTGAGGATGGAATTAAAATCGGTAATCCGGGAAGACAGGGATTCACTTATCGTGTTCAAAAGTAGGAATGAAAAGTGGATTCCAAAGGAAATGTGGGGTTTGCAGGAAGATAAAACAAGTAATTTTCTGTAGTTGTCGACTTGTTGTATGGAGAAAATCCCGGTGGGTCGACAATTGGTGAAAGATAAAGAAAATATGAGAAATTAGGAGGTGGAGATTGTTGGTAAACGATAAGAAATATATTAAATGAAAGAGGTAGACAAAATAAGTGCCTGATTCACTGGCTTTAGGGACAAAAAAAATCGACGGATTTCAGTAGAACCATAGTGGAATGTAAATGAGAGATCTACCTGCATGTTACGCAAAAGTTAAAATTTCAGTAGAACCATAGTGGAATGTAAATGATGACGCATCAATCTCTTCGGCGAGATAAGCTTGTATTTCAGTAGAACCATAGTGGAATGTAAATCTGTTCGTGGTAATTGACCCGGTGGAAGTGTTGATGATTTCAGTAGAACCATAGTGGAATGTAAATTGAGATGTACGTAGGACGTGATTATTGACGATACATCATTTTAGTAGAACCATAGTGGAATGTAAATGAGGAACTAATTAATCAGCTTACTGCTCGCCAGATAGATTTCAGTAGAACCATAGTGGAATGTAAATCGTTTCAGCGGGGTTTTTGTCGTTCCCGAAACTGATAATTTCAGTAGAACCATAGTGGAATGTAAATGCAGTATTCAGAAGAGATACATTATATCCAATTTGATTTCAGTAGAACCATAGTGGAATGTAAATCCTGATGAACTATATTATACTATATATCGTCATCTTATTTCAGTAGAACCATAGTGGAATGTAAATCATATTTTCCGCCACACAACCGCCACAACGGCACTAATTTCAGTAGAACCATAGTGGAATGTAAATTAATATCACTCCTCATCATCTCCGTAGAAATCTAATTTCAGTAGAACCATAGTGGAATGTAAATTGTGTATTCACAATTCGGATTTCCAAATAAGACAACAGATTTCAGTAGAACCATAGTGGAATGTAAATATATGCGATTTCTCGGGACTGGTTCCTGGAACAAAAATTTCAGTAGAACCATAGTGGAATGTAAATTAACCGTCAATTCTGCCGGTGCGGTCAACCGTGTGTAATTTCAGTAGAACCATAGTGGAATGTAAATGCTGCAGGATCGGCAGAGGGTAGATCTGTACGTGCAATTTCAGTAGAACCATAGTGGAATGTAAATAATAAATAACCAATATAAGCATGGCAAGAGTCTTTTTATTTCAGTAGAACCATAGTGGAATGTAAATGCGAATAACCGGGGGTTTTCTCTTACGCACAGTTCAATTTCAGTAGAACCATAGTGGAATGTAAATCAGCCACAGCCACAAGGGGCAAGCTATCGTAAGATGATTTCAGTAGAGCCATAGTGGTTTGGTAAAAATGCATAGTCTGTTACTTAGTTGATTGTATTAGTATAAATAATCTGGGAAGGTAAAGAAAACTTGTGTAGGTGTATCAGGATGAAAGAATCAAATTATGAAATCACAAAGAAGAGAACAGCAGAACTGTTTTTAAAGTATGATCAGGAATCTATGATTCAAAAATATGATCTGAAGCATGACGCAGATTATTTATTTCTTGATTTCCTCGGTCAGACATATCGGATTAACCGAGCTACCGGCCTGGTGGAGAGGTGCAGTGAAGCACTGTGTCCGGTTGAGGAGGCAGGTTACAATGAAGCCATGTCTATTTATGACATCCTTTGTTATGCGAAAGATGATGCCTGCCTTTCCGGACAATATTGTCCTACAAACAGCCTGAAAGGGATTATAAAGACATCCTGCTCCCATCCGGCAGACGGTTCCTTCCGGGAGGAATCACGGTACTTTGATACGAGGATAGAGGCTCTCGCCGAAGCATGCCGGGCACTGGGTGGTGTCCCCGAGGGAAAAGGCGATGTGGCATACCGGATTCAGGTATTCCCATTTCTTCCGGTGATTGTACAGTTCTGGAATTCTGATGAGGAATTTGAGCCGGAGCTGCAGTTTCTCTGGGATACCAATGTGTTACAGTATCTGCATTTTGAAACATTATGGTATGTGATGGGGCATATGGTAAAACGGCTGAAAGAAATGGTAGAAAACAGAAAGTAGAATCTATTATGTTATATGGCAAATAAACTGAAACCATGCTAATATATCCCTATAAAAAGGTATATTCTAAGGGGGAATATTATGATTATCAAGCAATACATCAAAGATTTTGAAAACCTTGGTTTTGGTATGTTTGTGCATTTTGGCCTTTACAGTGTGTTGGGCAAGGGTGAATGGGCCATGCATCTTTTGAATATTCCGGATGAGGAGTATTTTAAGCTGGCAGAGATGTTCCGGCCGGCACCGGACTGGGCCGAGCAGCTTGTCACTGCAGCAAAGAATGCAGGATGCCGTTATATTACTTTGACAACCCGTCATCACGATGGATATTCTCTGTATGATACTTGTGGGCTGAATCCTTTGGATGCACCGCATAGCTGTGGCCGTGATCTGGTGAGGGAGTTTGTGGATGCCTGCCGTGCACAGGGTATTATCCCGTTTTTCTATCATACGCTGCTGGATTGGCATGAGAAGTCTTTTGAAGAGGATTTCCCGGAGTATCTCCGGTATTTGAGAAAGAGTGTGGAGATTCTCTGTACCAATTACGGAAAGATAGGCGGTCTCTGGTTTGACGGTATGTGGAGTAAGCCGGACGCGGACTGGGAAGAAGATGCACTGTATGCCTGCATTCGTGCCCATCAGCCAGAAGCTATGATTATCAATAATACAGGACTGGGAGCTCAGGGTGCGTTGGGACACATAGAGCTTGACAGTGTAACTTTTGAGCGGGGGAAACCTCAGCCATTGAATATGGAGGGGGCTCCTAAATATGTAGCCAGTGAGATGTGTCAGGTGTTTGCAGATCACTGGGGCTATGCACAGGAAGATCTGAACTACAAATCGCCGGCAGATATGATTCGTGACCTGGCGGTATGCCGCCGTTATGGCTCTAATCTTCTGATGAATGTGGGGCCGATGGGAGACGGTACCCTTCGTCTGATGGACAAGGCGATTTATGATCTGATGGGACAGTGGATTAAAATCAATGGTGAGGCTGTCTATGAACCACATCCCTGTGAAATAGAAGTGGAGAATAAGCAGGAAGATTTCCTTTTGGAAAAAGATAACATATATTATCTGTTCTGCGATCATCTGCCTATGTCGGCAGATCCTAATGTGGCTTTGAAACAGGAAGGAGAATATCGTGACATCTTTACCATGAGCAAAAAGATTAAGACGATTACCTGGCTGGATAATGGGGCTCCTGTGGAATTTGAGCAGAATGGTGACTGCGTGACAGTAAAGACCGTTCCATATGCCTATGGACGTCAGTTGGTTGTGCGTGTGGCAAAGATTGAAACAGAAGAGTGAAGGAAGCCGGATTGGTGAATTCGTGGTGAATAAGGCAGACGTTCTCATCGTATAAGATGAAACGTCTGCTTTGTTAATCTTGAAAGGAGATAAGACTCCCACCTCGCAGCAAGTACGCAGGGGCGTACTTGAATAATTAGCACAAGATGATATTGCAAATAAACACCCGGATGTCGTATACTAGAGTCAACAGGTCATGTGTATCATGCTACATGAAATGCAGGGTTAATCCAGCAGCATAGAAATGGAGGAACTATGGCACATAAGGAGAAAAAGCAAAAGAAAAGCTTCGGTTTTTTCTGGACAATATTATTTTTACTGGCATTGACTGTGTTTTGTTTTTCAGCATATCAGTTATTTGATATTTATAGAAACTATAAGCAAGGTGTGGATGAATATCTGTCAGTTGCCCATGAAACTGTGGTGAGAAATCAGGAACCGCTGGTTGTGAAAGAACAGGCGGAGACGGAAGATGTTCCACTGGTGGAACCCGAGGAAGTGACGTATCAGCCGCCGGAAGTGAATTTTGACGAACTGCAGCAGATGAATCCGGATGTTCTTGGCTGGATGGAGATTGAAGCGATTCCTGATATCAGTTATCCGGTGGTACAGGCGGAAGACAATGCTTATTATCTGAAACATACCTTTAAGAAGACAGAAAATTCGGCCGGTTCTATTTTTGTGGATTATATCAATAGTCCAAATCTGACGGACTGCAATACGATTATTTACGGACACAATATGAAAAACGGTTCTATGTTTGGGAAATTAAAGGAACTGTATGAAAAAGAAAAATATAAGGACAGCCGATATCTGTGGATCTGTACACCTGCGGGAAAATATCGTTATGAGATTTTTTCCATGCAGTATGCGGATGTGAACAGTGAAACGTACACATTGTTCCAGGAACATAACAAAGAATTTGGGGCTTATCTGGAGCGAATGAGAGATAAGTCGGAAGTGGATCTGGGTGTAAAATATCTGTCAAAAGATGATTATGTGATTACACTTTCCACCTGTACATCTAATGATCAGGTAAGATTTGTTGTGCAGGCCAGGTGGGTGGCAACCTATTGAAATGGAGGAATTGAGAATGGGAAAAGAACTGGAAAAATTACAGGAACTGATTGACCGCTATGATAAGATTGTATTTTTTGGCGGAGCGGGTGTATCCACGGAGAGCGGCATTCCCGATTTCCGCAGTGTAGACGGATTGTATAATCAGAAGTATGATTATCCGCCGGAGACGATTCTGAGTCATACATTTTTTATGAGATATCCGGAAGAATTTTACCGGTTTTATCGTGATAAGATGCTGGCGCTGGATGCACAGCCCAATGCAGCTCATCTGAAACTGGCAGAACTGGAGCAGGCAGGAAAACTGACCGGTGTAGTAACCCAGAATATTGATGGTCTCCATCAGAAAGCAGGCAGCAAACATGTGATGGAACTGCATGGTTCTGTACACAGGAATTACTGCATGCGCTGCCATCGGTTTTATGATGCTGAATATATGCTGTATTCTCAGGGAGTGCCAACCTGTGAATGCGGAGGAATCATTAAGCCGGATGTGGTTCTGTATGAAGAAGGGCTGGATAATGATATCGTGCGGGATGCAATCACGACCATTTCTCATGCAGATGTGATGATTATCGGGGGAACTTCGCTGGCTGTATATCCGGCCGCAAGTCTTCTGGATTATTTCCATGGAGATGCACTGGTGCTTGTAAATAAAGGAGCAACTCCTCAGGATAAAAATGCAGATCTTTTAATCCAGCAGCCGATCGGACAGGTATTTTCCGGTCTGCGTGTGTGAAATTCTGAAACAGGTAAGAGGTGGCAAAATGGCGTATATATACGAAGTTGGAGATGTGGTCAGACTGAAGAAGCAGCATCCCTGCGGCAGCAGTGAATGGGAGATTCTCCGGGTAGGTGCGGATTTCCGTCTCAAATGTACCGGGTGTGGTCATCAGATTATGATTGCGAGAAAACTGGTCGAAAAAAATACAAAAAATCTGCGCAAAAAGAATGAAGAAAACACTTGAAATCACAGTCATGTTATGATACAATAAGACCTCGTGATATATAATTTATCCTTGTTTCCGGCAGAGTCGGAAGCCAAAAGTCCAAAAGGAGGTAAAACAGCATGAGCAAATATGAATTAGCATTGGTTGTGAATGCAAAAATCGAGGATGATGCTCGTGAAGCCGTAGTTGAAAAAGCAAAAAACTATGTAACTCGTTACGGCGGAACAATTACAGAAGTTGAAGAATGGGGTAAGAAAAGATTAGCTTACGAAGTTCAGAAAATGAGAGAAGGCTTCTACTATTTCATCCAGTTCGAAGCAGATGCAACCTGTCCTGCAGAAGTTGAAAGACACGTTCGCATTATGGACAATGTTTTGAGATATTTAGTTGTTAAAAAGGAAGCTTAATTTCCACGCATCCAAAAAGCCCATTAAAGGTTTGTAGGGTAACTGTAGTATTGTAATTGAGAGAGGTAATCATATGAACAAAGTTATTTTAATGGGTCGTTTGACAAGAGATCCTGAGGTAAGATATTCAGCAGGAGAAAATTCACTGGCAATCGCACGGTATACACTGGCTGTAGACAGAAGATTCAGAAGAGACGGAGAGGCAACCGCCGATTTTATTAATTGCGTATCTTTCGGTAAAACCGCAGAGTTCGCAGAGAAATATTACCGTCAGGGACTGAAGATTGTAGTTAGCGGCCGGATTCAGACCGGAAGTTATACAAACCGGGAAGGTCAGAAAGTCTATACAACAGAAGTTGTAGTAGAAGAACAGGAATTTGCAGAGAGCAAGGCAGCAAGCGATAATTATCATGGCGGCAGCAGCTACCAGAATAATAATTATGGCGGAGGTTATAACAACAACAGTGCACCGGCAGCACCTGCCGGCGGAAGCAGTGTATCTGCTGACGGATTCATGAACATTCCGGATGGTATTGACGAAGAACTGCCATTTAACTAAAGCAGGGCGTTATCAGAGACTGCCCGTAACCAGATTGATTGGGATAAGGAGGTAAGACTCATGGCTTACAATAAAGGTGAGAGACCGGATTCTCCAATGAAGAGAAGAGGCGGACGCAGAAGAAAAAAAGTTTGCGTATTCTGCGGTAAAGAAAATAACGAAATCAGCTACAAAGATGTAAATAAATTAAGAAAATACGTTTCCGAGAGAGGAAAAATCCTTCCGAGAAGAATCACCGGAAACTGTGCAAAACATCAGAGAGCTCTGACTGTAGAGATTAAAAAAGCAAGACATATCGCTATTATGCCTTATGTAACAGACTAAGGAATGATGAATGCCGCAAAATGATGAGAATCGTTTTGCGGTATTTTTATGTAGAGTAGGACTTTCCTACTCTACATAAAAACCCTCCGGGCAGGATTTTTTTTATGTAGAATAAAAAATACTTTCTTATTATGCCCGGAAATGGTATAATAGATTGGTAGTATTGTAATGACCACAGGACTGCTGGTCTGTTGTAAACAAACAGGTAAGTGATATGAAAGATAAGATTAAGTTAAAGGGCAAGTTAAAATCGTACATGCGCTGGCCGATGTTCATGACTATTTTGTTGATCGTCATGAATATAGTTTTATATTGTGCGAATCTGAAAGCGGGGGCCATTGCCACCGGTTTTACGGCAGTATACGTGGTTGCTGCGGTTATTTTGTATTTTCAGAATCGCCCGACCATTCTGAATGAACTGATTTCATTTGCTACGCAGTACGGACAGGTTCAGAAAAATCTGATACAGAACTTTGCACTTCCCTATGCACTTCTGGATGCGGACGGAAAAGTTCTGTGGATGAATGATGAGTTCCTGTTTATTACCGGAAAGGACAAGAAGTATCGACGTTTTATCGGTAATATTTTTCCGGAAGTTACGATGGAAAAGCTTCCTCTGCAGGATGAGGTCAGAGATATTGAACTCACCTACAACGAACATGAGTATCGTCTTAACATGAAGCGTGTAGATATTAGTGAACTGTTGGATGCTTCGGAGATTGTAGAGGCAGATAAGGACAGAAGTTATCTGATTACACTGTATGTCTATGATGAGACGGAATTGAAAAAGTATATTCGTAAGAATGACGAGGAACGTCTTGTGACGGGGCTTCTTTATCTGGATAATTATGAAGAAGCACTGGAGAGCATTGAAGAAGTAAGAAGTTCCCTTCTGATTGCGCTGATTGACCGTAAAATCAATAAATACTTTGCCGGTATTGACGGTGTTGTAAAAAAACTGGAAAAAGACAAGTATTTCCTTGTGATGAGAAAGAAGTCTCTGGATATGCTGAAGGAGAAAAAGTTCAGTATTCTGGAAGAAGTGAAAAATGTAAATATTGGTAATGAGATGGCTGTGACCATCAGTATCGGTATCGGTATGAATGCGGATACGTATGCTCATACGTCTGAATATGCGCGGATTGCCATGGAACTTGCTCTTGGCCGGGGCGGTGATCAGGTGGTAATTAAGGATGGCAATAACATTACGTATTTTGGCGGAAAGTCTCAGATGATGGAAAAAACCACCAGAGTAAAGGCACGAGTAAAAGCTCATGCATTGAAAGAGTTTATGAGCAGCAAAGACAACGTGGTTGTTATGGGACATAAGATTACGGATGTGGATACCTTCGGTGCGGCAATCGGTATTTATCGTGCAGCCAAGACACTGGACAAAAAAGCATATATTGTAATCAATACGCCTACTTCTTCTATTCGTCCTCTGATGGATGGCTTTCTCCACAACCAAGATTACGATTCCAGAATGTTTGTGAACAGCCATGAGGCAAAAGAGATTGTGGATGATAATACTGTGGTTGTGGTGGTGGATACAAACCGTCCGAATTATACGGAGTGTGAAGAACTTCTGACAATGACGAAGACGATTGTTGTACTGGATCATCATCGTCAGGGTAAAGATGTGATTTCCAATGCGGTTCTGTCCTATATTGAGCCATATGCTTCTTCCGCCTGTGAGATGGTTGCGGAGATTCTCCAGTACTTTGCTGATGGAATCCGTATCCGGAATATTGAAGCTGACAGTATCTATGCGGGTATTATGATTGATACAAATAATTTCCTTACCAAGACGGGAGTGCGTACCTTTGAAGCGGCAGCTTTTCTTCGTAGATGTGGAGCTGATGTTACCCGTGTAAGGAAGATGTTCAGGGAGAATATGGAAGACTATCGTGCCAAAGGAGATGCTATCCGCAATGCGGAGCTGTTCCGTGATTGCTTTGCTATTTCCGTATGTAAGAGTGAAGGGCTGGAAAGTCCAACTGTTGTAGGTGCTCAGGCAGCGAATGAGCTTCTGAATGTGGTGGGTGTGAAAGCATCGTTTGTTATGACAGATTATCGGAACACCATTTATATCAGTGCCCGATCGATTGATGAAGTTAATGTTCAGATCATTATGGAAAGACTGGGCGGCGGCGGACATCTGAATATCGCCGGTGCACAGCTGGAACATTATACAATTGCCGAGGCGAGAGATACGCTGAAGCAGACACTGCAGAATATGTTAAATGAAGGAGAAATATAAACATGAAAGTAATTTTGCTTGAAGATGTAAAGTCTCTGGGAAAAAAGGGACAGATTGTGAATGTAAGTGACGGATATGCAAGAAATATGTTACTTCCCAAGAAACTGGGCGTTGAGGCAACTTCTAAAAATATGAATGACCTGAAGCTTCAGAAAGCACATCAGGACAAAGTGGCTCAGGAAAATCTGGATGCCGCAAAAGCATTTGCTGAAGAACTGAAAGATAAACAGGTTACCGTTAGCATTAAAGTTGGTGAGGGTGGAAGAACCTTCGGTTCTGTTTCAACAAAAGAAATCTCTGAGGCGGTAAAAAGCCAGCTGGGATATGATATTGATAAGAAAAAAATGGTGCTGCCATCTCCTATTAAAGAGCTGGGAACTACCATGGTGCCGATTAAGCTTCATGCGAAGGTGACCGGTGAACTGAAAGTAATCGTAAAAGAGGCTTAGGAGGAATCTGTATGGAGGAAGCGCTGATCAAAAGAATATTGCCTCACAGTGAAGAGGCGGAGCGGTCCGTCATCGGTTGTATGATGATGAGCCGTGATGCGATCATGACGGCCTCAGAGATTCTGGCAGGTGAAGATTTTTATTTGCAGCAGTTTGGTGTGGTATTTGATGCCATGGTAGAACTGTATAATGAGGGAAAACCGGTAGATTTTGTTACCCTTCCTGAGAAATTGAAAGAGAAAGACGTACCTCCGGAAGTCAGCAGTATGGAGTTCGCAAAAGATATGCTGAATGCTGTTCCGACTTCTGCCAATGTAAAGTATTATGCGAATATTGTCAGTGAAAAGGCCATGCTGCGCAGGTTGATCAAACTGAATGAGGAGATTGCCAATACCTGTTATCTCAGCCGGGAACCGGTGGAGGATATTTTGGAAGACACGGAAAAACGGATGTTTCAGCTCCTGCAGAAGCGTAACAGCGGTGAATACGTGCCGATTCGTCAGGTGGTTCTGAATGCTCTGGAAAAAATCGAGCAGGCTTCGCAGATGAAAGGAACGGTTACAGGTATTCCTACAGGATTTGTGGATCTGGATTATAAGACATCTGGTCTGCAGCCTTCGGATTTTATATTGGTGGCAGCCCGACCTTCCATGGGCAAGACGGCATTTGTCCTGAATATCGCTCAGTATATGGCATTCCGCAAAGATAAGACAGTGGCGATTTTCAGTCTGGAGATGAGTAAAGAACAGTTGGTGAACCGTCTGTTTTCCCTTGAATCAAAAGTAGATTCCCAGAAAATCCGTACCGGTAATCTGGAGGATGAGGACTGGTCCAAGCTGATTGAGGGAGCCGGTATTATCGGCAATTCTCATCTGATTATTGATGATACGCCGGGTATCTCTATTTCAGAACTCAGATCCAAGTGCAGGAAGTTTAAGCTGGAGCAGGGGTTGGATATTATTATCATCGACTATCTGCAGCTGATGTCAGGAAGCGGGCGGAGCGGTGATTCCCGTCAGCAGGAAATTTCAGATATCTCCCGTGCACTGAAAGGAGTGGCCCGTGAACTGAATGTTCCGGTGGTAGCACTTTCTCAGCTGAGCCGTGCGGTAGAAAAAAGAGATGATAAGCGTCCGATGCTTTCGGATTTGCGAGAATCCGGTGCCATTGAGCAGGATGCGGACGTGGTTATGTTTATCTATCGTGAGGATTATTATAAAAAAGATACAGAAAACAAAAACATGGCAGAGATTATTATCGCCAAGCAGAGAAACGGTCCGATTGGCACCGTGAATCTGGTCTGGATGCCGGAATATACAAGATTTGTCAATGCGAAAAAGGATTAGAGAAGCATTCTCTGATCCTTTTTTTGCATGTAATTTTTACTTAAAGAAGATTTGCAAGATTTTCAAGAATAAAACACAAGAAAATAGACTTATGACTGTGATAAAATGCATGTATCAAATGAATGCAGAGAATGGGAGGCTTTAAAAATGAGTATTTTAAACAGTTTTTCACTGGAAGGCAAAGTTGCTCTGGTAACAGGCGGTGCATACGGTATTGGCTTTGCCATTGCAGAAGCTTATGCGAAAGCAGGTGCAAAGATTGCATTTAACTGCCGTGGTCAGGAACATCTGGACAAAGCACTGGAGGATTATGCAGCCAAAGGAATCGAGGCAAAAGGTTATATCTGTGATGTAACAAATGAGGAACAGGTAAAAGAGATGGTTGCCTCTATTGAGAAGGATCTGGGTGTGATCGACATTCTGGTAAACAATGCAGGTATTATCAAAAGAATTCCAATGACAGAAGAATGGAAGTATATATGTATTTTGAAATGCCAGAAGATGCTTTCGTTATGCATTACATGGGAGAACCAACAGAAACAAGATATATCGTTGTACGTAATGAGCAGGCTGTTATTTCACCCAGCTGGTCCATTCATTCAGGAAGCTGCGGTGTCTCTACAGGAGAAACAGTAGTTCAGATCGGTCTGGGGAGAACTGCATTTTTTCAAGTAATCCGGATAAATGGAAAGGACAATGCGCTCATGCGTCACACTGTCAATCTGTGAGAGATAATGACTTTCATATTGGTTAATAAAAAAGATATCTCCGGGAGAAAAATCGTAAAATCGATTATCTATCAGAAACTGCTTGCCGCCGGATATAGAAAAATAAATCTCATAACAGTCATGAATATGAATGGCCATAGGCTTTTCATCATTGTACAGATGGGCAGCCGCAAATGTCTGGGTATCCAGGCAGGACTGAATCGCAGTTTTACAAGAATTACAGATTTTCATAAAATCACCTCCGTATTGGATGTGTCTGTATTTTATCATAAAATTTCTGTCGCTTCAATCTTCTGCCCGGCAAATGGCATAAACTGTCGAACAGAATTTCTTGTATTTCCAATGTCGGATGATATAATGTTCCTATGGAGGTTAAGTATATGAATGATACCAGATACATGATTTCGGAGACTGCCAAAATCACTCAGGTTGAACCTCATGTACTGCGGTACTGGGAAGAAGAGTTAGGGTTGGCAATCAAACGAAACGAGATGGGACATCGATACTATACGGAAAAGGATATCCAGACGTTTATGGATATTAAGGAACTGAAAAAGAAAGGGATGCAGCTTCGGGCAATCCGGGAAATCATAAACAGCGATAAACAAAATGATGAACAACCGGAATCAGGAATACAGGAAGCTGCGTGTGCGGCAGCTGTTCAAAAGAAAGGCGAGTCCAGAGAAATGCATGTATCATGCAATTCAGGAAAATCTGTGGAGCAGCGTTTCGGAGAAATCATGGAACGTCTGATTCATGATATTGAACTGGACGAGCGGAAAGAGGGCAGATATCGCAGGCTGGATGAGGCGATTCGCCGATGTCAGCAGACCAGAAAGATGGCGGCCATTACACAGGAACATAGTGGAAAAAAGAAAAAGCGAAAAAAATAAAAATCCCCGGGGAAAAAGTAAAAATCCCCGGGGAAATTTTTGTTAAGATTACTCTTCAACGATAGCTTCTGTAGGACATACACCTGCGCATGTTCCACATTCTACACATGTATCAGCATCGATTACATATTTTCCATCGCCTTCGCTGATAGCTTCTACTGGACATTCACCTGCGCATGTTCCGCAAGCTACACATTCATCTGAAATTACATATGCCATAGTTATTCATCCTCCTTTATAAATTTACCTGAAACACATACTGTTAATCAGGTTATAAGCACATTCTAATATAATACCTGAAATAATACAAGTATAAAATTGAAAACATTTAGCACTATCGGATATTTATGCTTAGGGATACTTGACAAATGACACCAGATGAAATACGGTGTTATAAAGGCGTACTTGCATTTACGGACAGGAGGAGATATTTATGAAGTACGATTTTACCACAATTATGGATAGAAAAGGAAAGGATGCCATTGCGGTGGATATGATTCCGGAACCGGGTGGAGAGGTGCAGGAGGGATTTTCTGCTATACCGATGTGGGTCGCTGATATGAACTTTCCCACAGCTCCGTCTATTTGTGAGAAAATCATTGAAAGGGTGCAGCATCCGGCATTTGGTTATTTTAGCCCGACCAAGGAATATTTTCAGTCAATTATCAACTGGCAGAAAAAGAGAAATGGTGTGGAAGGCCTGACTGCAAAATCGATTGGATACGAAAATGGTGTTCTTGGGTGTGTGGCCTCAGCGTTGAAAGCATTTACAGATGCAGGGGAAGCGGTTCTTTTGCATGCACCTACTTATATCGGGTTTACCCATGTGATGGAAGATACCGGAAGAAAGGTTGTTCTCAGTGATCTGGTGAGAGATGAGCATGGTGTATGGCGCATGGATTATGAGGATATGGACCGAAAGATTAGGGAGAATCATATCCATTGTGCTATTTTCTGTTCCCCTCATAATCCAGCCGGAAGAGTATGGGAGAAGGAAGAAATTGAGAAAGCCATGGAAGTTTACCGGAAAAATGAATGTGTGGTTATTTCCGATGAAATCTGGTCGGATTTGATTTTGGCTGACAACAGGCATATACCGACCCAGAGCATTTCTGAAGATGCGAAAAATCGAACGATTGCTATTTATGCACCTTCCAAGACCTTTAATCTGGCTGGTCTTGTTGGCTCTTATCATATTATTTATAATTCTATGCTGAGAGATCGCGTGAATAAATGTGCACAGTCAAGCCATTATAATGGTATGAATGTACTGTCTATGCATGCACTGATCGGGGCTTATAGTGAAACAGGAGAAGAATGGCTGGATGAACTGAGACAGGTCCTTACCCAAAATGTAGACTATGCCTGTGAGTTTATCGAGCAGCACTGGAAGGGCGTTTCTCTGGCAAAACCACAGGGAACTTATATGCTGTATCTGGACTGCAGTGAATGGTGTAAGGAACATGGAAAGACATTGGATGAACTTTTCCGTGCTGGGGTGGCACATGGCGTAATCTGGCAGGATGGCCGTCCATTCAACAAACCGGATACCATCCGCATGAATCTGGCCGTTCCGTTTTCTCTGGTAAAGGAAGCCTTTGACAGACTTGACAAATATGTGTTTTCGTGATACAAGGGTAAAAAGGAGGACTTTTAAAATGGAGAAAAAAATCACAAAGGATATTATTATCGCAGATCTGCTGAATGTGGATCAGTTCATGATTGCTATTCTTATGAGAGCTGGTATGCATTGTATCGGCTGCCCGTCTTCTCAGGGAGAAACACTGGAAGAAGCCTGCCTGGTACATGGAATCGACCCAGACCAGCTGGTAGACCAGATTAACGATTATCTGGCACAGTAAGTATTGTAATATCTGCAAAATAAAAAACTGGCTTATCAGGACTTTCTTTGATAAGCCAGTTTTGCATTTTGTTTCGGCGGGTTGCAGAGGTATCAGGAAAGCATCTGCAGCTGCTGAAGTGCCTGGTCGGCGATAATCACTTCTCCATGTTCCTGCAAGTATGCTTCACCGGCAGAAGAGCAGGCCTTTCCTGTGCCATATTCAGAAAGAATATTGCATACTTTATTGAAAACCTCCGGTGCACTTCCGGTCTGATGGAGTATCAGGAGATATTTTTTTTCATTGTTTTTGTAGAGGGTATTCTGACCATCGTAGCAGCCATTCAGTCCTCTGGAAGCTTCAATGACAGTGTCCAGATTCAGGAAAGTGAAGATTCGGGTAAGATCCGGCTGATTTTCCTGAACGACTTCCTCTTCCGAAGATTGATCGGCAGCTTTTTCCTGTTTCTTCTCCAAAGATTTTGCTGAAGCTGATTTTCTCAGCTTGCTCTCGCAGAGCTTCTGGAACAAATCCAGAATATCGTCTGCTCCGGAAATATCAGGAACTTCCCCCAAAGAAGCTGGAGTGTCGCCTGAACTGGAAGCAAATTTGGAAAAGCGCGTATCCAGCTCTTCAGGATCTTCTACTTTTGTTATGATCAGGACAATACTGTCCGGTGTCACAGGAATAGCTTCTATCATCAGAGGAATATTATCTGCTTCGAAACCATATTCTTCCTGTGCCTGAATCATCATATCCCGGAAAAGACTTTTCGCTTTTTCTGTTCCATAAGCCAGTTCGCTGAGTTTGATGTGACGGTTGGCCAGATCATCTTTGGTGAGGGTACAGCGAATCTGATTGTCATTAATTTTTTCTATTTTCACAGATATCACATCCTTTATTATCATTTAAGATTTATACAATACTCCTATGATATTATATACTGAAAACCTTCTAAATGTAAAGTAGTTCATAATTTTTTCAGAAATGACCGCATACGGTGTGTTACTGTTCACTCGGTGACCAGTAATAACATACGAAATCCGGCATGTATGCAGGGAGGGAACCTTGTTATGACATGCCGGATTTGCTTCTTCAGTATTTTATTTCCGATTCAATATGGGAATCCTGCTCCTTTACCGGGTCAAATCCCAGGCTTGTCAGTCTTCCCTGTGAATCTCTGACGTAATCTCTCATATAAGTAATATCTTCTGCAATTTTATGCGCTTTCGCAATTTTCTTAGGTGTACTGGGAACTCCATTAAGCTGCAATGGTATTCCTTCTCTTTTGTAGAATTCCAATTCTCTTAAGAATGGATTCTTGTTTTTTTTGCTTTTTTTCTTCATAATTTCTCATTGGCGATTCCTTTCGTGATATATAATCGCATCCTCTCATTAAATTCCAAAAAGCAACCAAAAATGCACTTCATTATGTACTACAAGGTTTGTACCTGAAAAGATGACATCTGCCCCATCATATTTATATTTTTTATCCGGGAAAATATTTGGTGAAAAACCATTAGGAACTTGCAGAATACTGCCTGAATCATCAGAAATGACACATTAGAAATCTCACACTATATCAGCTGGCATCACATCCTTTCAAAGGCTGGTGCCATCCCTTCTATTTCTATTATACCCCCATCTTTCTGTATTTCAAGAAAAATCATACTCTTAATTTCAACAATATTTGCCAAACATGTAAAAAAAATATTAAAATCTTGAAGAAAATGATGACGGAAAAGGTTTCTGTTGCTATAATGAAAGGCAGTAGGAGGTTTTTAACATGAAGAAGAAACTATTGCCGGTTTTGACGGTATTTTGTCTGGTTGTTCTTGTACTGGCAGCCGGTGTGATTACGTTTTTGATTAAAAAGTATACTCCGTCAGGTGAGATGATGGATGGGGATTCGTATTTTCAGATTCAAAAAAACGATGAAGCAGCGCTGATTGTTAATCGGACTGTGGAAGAAGAAAAAGTGAAGATAATCGATAGCAGATATTATGTTGAAGATACTGTTGTTGGAAAATATATTAATGGAAGATTTTACTGGGACGCCAACCAGAATGTGATGCTGTATACTCTGCCGTTGGAAGAATTCTATATTACTCCTGAGACACAGCAATATCAGACATCCCAGGGCATGCAGAATGTTGATTATACAATTTTGAAAGCGGATGGGGAGCATTACTATCTTGATCTGGAATTTATCAAAGCGTACACAGATATGGACTGCACCGTATATGAGAATCCTGCCCGTGTAGTGATTCGCACTGACTGGGATGCTGTACAGATGGTAACCGCTTCAAATGATTGCAAACTCCGCCAAAAGGGAGGAATTAAAAGTATCATTGTAGATGAGGTTGTGAAAGGTGAGAAACTTTATCTGGAAGAAGAACTTGAAAATTGGAGCAAAGTGTCCACAGAAGATGGTTATACCGGATATGTGGAGAAAAAGTATATTTCAGATCCTGAAACAGTAACTGTAGATCATACCAGTGTGACACCGGAGTATACCAGTGTGCGCAGAGATTATAAGATTAATATGGCATGGCATCAGGTGACAAGTGAAAGTGGAAATGCAACACTTCAGCAGGTTCTGGCCAATACACAGGGGCTGAATACAATTTCGCCTACATGGTTTTCTGTTGTAGATAATAATGGAATGATTTCCTCCCTGGCCAGTGCCGATTATGTAAATCAGGCCCATGGTCTGGGGATTGAGGTCTGGGGGCTGATTGATAATTTTAATAAAAATGCAGATACATTGACGTTTCTTTCCAATACACAGGCCAGAGCAAATATTATCAGTCAGCTGATGGCACAGGCAGAGAGCGTAGGACTGGACGGAATCAACCTGGATTTTGAATCCATTACCGAGGAACAGGCACCACATTACCTGCAGTTTATTCGGGAACTTTCCATTGCCTGCAGGCAGAGGGGGCTTGTATTTTCTATTGATAATCCGGTTCCTATGCCATATACCCTGCATTATGACCGCAAAGAACAGGGAATTGTGGCGGATTATGTGATTGTCATGGGGTATGATGAACATCATTCACAGGATACAGAAGCTGGTTCAACTGCATCGATTGAGTTTGTAAAAAATGGAATTCTGGACACCTTGAAAGAAGTACCTGCAGAGAAAATCATTAATGCAATTCCGTTTTATACAAGGGTGTGGATCGAACCATTTGGAGGAGGAAATCTTACCAATGAAACGCTGGGTATGGATGGTGCATCCCGCTATATTGAAGAAAAAGGAATGGATGTGTTCTGGGATGAAACAACAGGACAGAATGTTGCAATCGCAGAAACAGAAGATGCGATTTACACGATTTGGGTAGAAGATGAACAGTCCATAGCAGAAAAAATGAAATTGGTACAGGAAAATCAGCTGGCAGGTATAGCAGCATGGAAGCTGGGATTTGAAAGAGCTTCTGTCTGGCCGGTGATTTCTCAATATTTGCAGTAAAAGAAAGGTGAAAAAACAATGGCAGAAGAAATGTTTAAGGCGACATTGATGGGTGGATTTGATAAAGACGATGTACTGGCAAAGGTGCAGAAGATGAAAGACGAGGCTTATGCAGAAAAAAACAAATTAATCAAAGCAGGAAAAGATAAAGATAAAAAGATTGCAGAACTGAAGCGTCAGCTGAATCTGAAAGATGCGGAGAGAGAACAACTGATGGATGAACTGCGGACTCAGCATGAGAACGAAATGAATGAGATCCGGATGCAGCATAAGAATGAATTGAATGAGCTGAGTGTTCAGCATAAGAATGAACTGGAAGAACTGAGGATTCAGCAGGAAGAGGCTTTGGGTGATATCCGTCAGCGACTGCGCATAAAAGAAGAACAAAAAGACAGGTTGGAGAGGGATATTTCTGTAAAATATCAGAAATATATAGACCGTTATGATCTGATAGGGAATCTGGTTCTGGAATCCCAGGAAAAAGCAGAAAGAATTATTGCAGACGCAGAACAGAAACGTGATATGCTGATGGAAGAGGCACGTGTGGAGGCTCAGAAATGTCTGGATGCTGTACAGTCGGAGGTAGATGAAAAACTGGCAGAAGGAAAACGGAAATACATTGCTGTGCAGGAAGAGATGAATGAGATTGTGGAGCTGATCAATCAGGCCCAGAGAAGATTTATGGCATCCTACCGTGAAGTACATCAGATTATCAGTTCCATGCCTGAATCTATGCGTGAACTGGAAGATGAAGTTGAGGAGGATAATAACAAAAGACAGGCAGAAGATGAAATGATTACCAAAATAGCCAGCCAGGAAGCAGATGAAGAGAATCAGGAGAGTCTGGATGAGGAAGATGATGGTATGATAGAGGAACAGCTTATTCATATTCTGCGTGATGATGAGGAAGAGTAATAAATGGAAAGAAAAAACTTTCGGGGGCATATACTTAAAAGAATAAGCTCCCTGGAGTTTTTTTGTGAAAAGGAAAATAATAGAATTGAGTATGGCAGTTTTTCTGCTGATTGGAGTTTTCTTTCTTGCCCGTGAAGGGGCTGAGATGGCGGCCGGAGAAAATAAGGATTATGACTACACGGTGGTTCTGGATCCGGGGCATGGAGGAAGTGATCCGGGGAAGGTGGGCGTACATAAAGAACAGGAGAAAGAAATTAATTTGCAGATTGCTTTGCTGGTGAAAGAAATTCTGGAGCAGGAAAAAGTTAAGGTGATTATGACACGGGAATCGGATAAAGGACTGGCGGATGAAAGTGCATCAAATAAAAAAGTTCAGGATCTTAAGCACAGATGTAGTCTGATTCATCAGGTTCAGCCGGACTGTGTGATCAGCATTCACCAGAACAGCTATCCGGATGCTTCTGTCAAGGGGGCACAGGTATTTTACTATGAAGATTCACAGGAAGGAAAAATACTCGCTGATATTCTTCAGAAACATCTGGTGGAATCCCTGGATAAAGAAAACCACCGGCAGGCAAAAGGAAACAGGAGTTATTATCTCTTGAAAAAAACAGATGCATTGACAGTTATTGTGGAGTGTGGCTTTTTAAGCCACCCGGAGGAAGCAGCTCAATTAACTTCAAAGGAATATCAAAAAAAGGTTGCAGCTGCAATTTGTGAGGGTACAATGGAATACCTGAAAGAAAAATTACCTCTTGCCCCCGTGAGCTGTCTCTAGTATACTGAAACTAGTGTTGAAGGACAGAGAAATAAGGTGATTAAAATGAAAACAAAAGTAATCCGGATGAAGCCCGGGGATTTTGACCGGGAAGCTGTGCAGGAAGCCGGAAGAATTATCAGGGAGGGCGGACTTGTGGCGTTTCCAACGGAAACGGTTTATGGTCTTGGAGGAAATGCACTGGATGAACTGGCAGCACAAAAAATTTATCATGCCAAGGGAAGACCCTCTGATAATCCGCTGATCATTCACATTGCAGACATGGATTCCCTGGAAAAAATCGTGACAGAGATACCGGAGAAAGCCAGGCTTCTGGCTGATGCCTATTGGCCGGGACCACTGACAATGATATTTCCGAAAAGTGATATTGTTCCCTGTGGGACCACAGGAGGTATGGATACCGTGGCAGTGAGGATGCCAGATCATCCACTTGCTCTCGCATTGATTCGTGCGGGAGGGGGATATATAGCTGCCCCCAGTGCCAATACTTCAGGGCGTCCAAGTCCTACCAGGTCAGAACATGTAGAAGAAGATCTGACCGGGAAGATTGATATGATACTGGATGGAGGTCCGGTGGGGATTGGTCTGGAATCCACAATCATTGATTTTGCAGAAGATATTCCTACGATTTTGAGACCCGGATATATCAACAGACAGATGTTGGAAGACATTATTGGTCCGGTGGAGATAGATCGTGGATTGATTGCGGCTGACAGTGGTATCCGTCCCAAAGCACCCGGAATGAAGTATCGTCATTATGCTCCAAACGCTGAATTGGTGGTGGTAGAAGGTGCGCAGGAAAATGTTCAGGAAAAAATACGGGAATTAGCTGAAGAAAAAATCAGACAGGGATATCAGGTAGGAATTATTGCCACAGATGAAAGCTCGGATGCGTATCCGCTGGGTCTGGTAAAGAAAATCGGAACAAGGAAAAACGAAGAGAGTATTGCCCTGCATTTGTTTGGTATTCTCAGAGAATTTGATGATTGTGAGGTATCTTTTATTTATTCGGAGGCATTTAATACTCCCCGTATGGGGCAGGCAATTATGAATCGACTTTTAAAAGCGGCAGGACAGCAGAAGATTCAGGTGTGAGGAAATATAATGGTAGTACGGTATAAAAAACTTATTTTTGTAGATACCAATGATAATTGCAGAGCTCCCATGGCAAAATTCATTTTAAAAAGAAAATTCCTGACCAATCCTCTGACAATTGAATCCCGGGGGCTTGTGGTGTTGTTTCCAGAACCAATGATGCCAAAGGCAGAGATGGTTCTGGAAAAAAACGGATACCCGACTCCGGTACACATTGCCTGCCAGTTAAAGCAGGAAGATATTGATAATGACGTTCTTCTCTTGACAATGGAGGACAGACAAAAGGCAGAGATTTGGGGAACCTTTGAAAATGCGCCCCATGTTTATACACTCAGGGAATATGTGGGTGAGTCCGGTGATATACCGATACTACATGGGCAGCCACTGGAAGTATATGCACAGTGTTATACAGAAATAGAACTTTTATTAAGAAAACTGGTAATCAGATTAAATGAAGAGGAGGAATTGTAATGATAGCAGTTGGATGTGATCATGGTGGTTATGAATTGAAGAAAGAAATTCTGGCGTATCTGGATCAGAAAGGAATTGAGTACAAAGATTTTGGCTGTGACAGTACAGCATCGGTAGACTATCCGGTCTATGCACGGAAAGTGGCTCATGCGATTCTGGATGGAAGCTGTGAGAAAGGAATTCTGATCTGTGGCACAGGAATCGGAATTTCTATCGCTGCCAATAAGATTCCGGGAATCCGGGCTGCATTGTGTACGGACTGTTTTTGTGCACAGGCAACCAGAGAGCATAATGATGCCAATATTCTGGCTCTGGGAGGAAGAGTTGTCGGACCGGGACTTGCGATTAAGATCGTACAGACATTCCTGGATACACCTTTTTCCAATGATGAACGTCACAAACGCCGGATTTGTTTGATTGAATCGGAAGAATAAATAAAAATCGTAATTCCTAACAGGAGGAAAGTGTACAAATGTCAAAGATAGTAGTTATGGATCATCCTCTGATCCAGCATAAGATTGGTATTATCAGAAAAGAGGAGACAAGTTCCAAAGAATTTCGTGAAATGATCAGCGAAATTGCTATGTTGATGTGTTACGAGGCAACCAGAGATCTGAAATTGGCAGATGTGAAGATTCACACGCCGATTGCAGATACCACTGCGAAAGAACTGGCTGGAAAAAAACTGGCAGTCGTTCCGATTCTTCGTGCCGGTCTGGGTATGGTGGAAGGAATGCTGGCCATGATTCCAGCAGCTAAAATCGGTCATATCGGACTTTATCGTGATCCAGAAACACTGGCACCGGTAGAGTATTACTGTAAATTGCCGGCAGATTGTTCGGAAAGAGATGTCTTTGTAGTAGATCCTATGCTGGCAACCGGAGGTTCTGCAGCAGCAGCGATTCAGATGCTGAAAGACAAAGGAGTGAGGAATATTCGGTTTATGTGCATTATTGCCGCTCCGGAAGGAATTAAGAAAATGCAGGAATGTCATCCGGATGTGGATCTGTATATCGGTGCACTTGATGATCATCTGAACGATCATGGATATATTGTTCCGGGTCTGGGAGATGCAGGAGACCGTATATTCGGAACAAAATAAGAATAGCAGATCTGGAGCAGCCGGGGAGGTTTTGCGATGAAAGGGAAAAGAGAAGATTATATTACCTGGGATGAGTATTTTATGGGAGTTGCAAAACTCTCAGGAATGCGGTCAAAGGATCCCAACTCACAGGTGGGTGCATGTATTGTCAGCCAGGATAATAAGATTATGTCTATGGGCTACAATGGATTTCCGATGGGATGTTCTGATGATGAATTTCCCTGGACCCGTGAGGGTGATGCCATGGATACAAAATATCTTTATGTGACTCACAGCGAATTGAATGCTATTCTAAATTATCGGGGAGGGTCTTTGGAGGGTGCAAAACTCTATGTTTCCTTATTCCCCTGCAACGAATGTGCGAAAGCTATTATTCAGTCTGGAATCAAGACTATCGTTTACGAAGTGGACAAGTATCCGGATACGCCGGCTGTAAAGGCATCAAAAAGAATGTTGGATGCGGCGGGGGTCAGATACTATCAGTACAACCATACCGGACGTAGAATTGAAATTACAGTCTGAGTTCGACTGCGGATGGGGTTGACAAAACCAGAAGATTTGGGTAGAATTTGAGCAAGGTGTATGGAGTAAAAAAGTGTTTTGCCGATTACACCTTGCATTTACCTTTTTATTTGAAAAAGGAATGACGATATTTTGTAATAAAAAAAGTAAAATGGCGTAGATGGGAATAGTACATAGAGACCAATCTCCAGAGAGGAAATCATTGGTGGAAGATTTCTGTGCGGGATGTATGGAACCGGCCCCGGAGCTGCCTGTGATAAGCGGGACGCGTACTTTGGCGTTAAGAAAGTAAGGTAAAGAGTGAGCAGCCTGGATGAGGGCTGTTAATCAGGGTGGTACCGCCGGACAGTGTCTGGTCCCTATGCAGTGGGATTGGATGCTTTTTTATATTACAGGAAAGTCCTCTGACTTTCTATGACATAAAAAAACGCCGGGCAGGATCGCACTGCGGTGGAAAATCCTGCAAAGCAGGATTCTTTTTGATTAAGTAAAACATGGAGGAAAGAGAAATGGCGAAGGATAAGAAGCTGGTAGAAGCAATTACTTCTATGGAAGAAGATTTTGCACAGTGGTATACCGATATTGTTAAAAAAGCAGAACTGGTAGATTACACAAGTGTAAAAGGATGTATGGTAATCAAACCGGCAGGTTATGCTATCTGGGAGAATATTCAGCATGAACTGGACAGAAGATTTAAAGAGACAGGTGTGGAAAATGTATATCTTCCAATGTTCATTCCGGAAAGTCTTCTTCAGAAAGAAAAAGATCATGTAGAAGGATTTGCACCGGAAGTTGCATGGGTAACTCACGGAGGATTGGAGCCGTTGCAGGAACGTCTTTGTGTAAGACCTACCTCAGAGACACTTTTCTGTGATCTGTATTCCAGAGACGTGCATTCTCACAGAGATCTTCCGAAACTTTACAACCAGTGGTGCTCTGTTGTTCGTTGGGAAAAAACTACACGTCCTTTCCTTCGTTCGAGAGAATTCCTGTGGCAGGAAGGTCATACCGCACATGCAACAGTAGAAGAGGCAGAAGAGAGAACCATTCAGATGTTGAATGTGTATGCAGATTTCTGTGAAGAAGTACTGGCTATTCCAGTCGTAAAAGGACGTAAGACAGATAAAGAAAAATTTGCAGGTGCAGAAGCAACTTATACAATCGAATCCCTGATGCATGACGGAAAAGCGCTGCAGTCCGGCACCAGCCATAATTTTGGTGATGGATTTGCCAGAGCATTCGGCATTCAGTATGCAGATAAAGAGAATAAACTGCAGTATGTTCACCAGACTTCCTGGGGTATGACAACACGTATGATTGGTGCCATCATTATGGTACATGGTGATAACAGCGGTTTGAAACTTCCACCGAGAATTGCTCCGGTGCAGGCTGTGATTATTCCAATCCAGCAGAGAAAAGAAGGAGTTCTGGAAAAGGCAGCAGAACTGAATGCAGCTTTGAAGGCAGCAGGAATCCGTGCAAAAACAGATGATACAGACAAGAGTCCTGGATTCAAGTTCGCAGAACAGGAAATGAGAGGTATTCCGGTTCGTATCGAATGTGGTCCAAAAGATATCGAAGCAAACCAGGCTGTTGTAGTCAGAAGAGATACCAGAGAAAAAATCGTGGTATGTCTGGATGAGTTGGCAGAGAAAGTACAGGAAATTCTGGATTCCATTCAGCATGACATGCTGGAGGCAGCAAGAAGTCACAGAGATTCTCATACTTACGTTGCCACAAACTATGATGAATTCGTAACTACCATCAATGAAAAACCAGGATTTATCAAAGCAATGTGGTGTGGATGTCAGGAGTGCGAGGACAAGATTAAAGAAGATACAGCAGCTACTTCCCGCTGCATCCCGTTTGAACAGGAACATCTGTCAGATACCTGCGTATGTTGTGGAAAACCGGCGAAAAAAATGGTATACTGGGGACGGGCATATTAATTGTCAGAAGCAGGGTTATTATCCTGTCCGGTAACTCGTATAAGATTTAGACAAAAAAGAAAAACAGGAGGAGACTTCGTTGAAGAGAGAAACCGTAATTGTTCTTGATTTTGGTGGTCAGTACAATCAGCTGATCGCAAGACGTGTGCGGGAATGCAACGTGTACTGTGAAATTTACTCTTATAAAACTGATATAGAAAAAATAAAAGAAATGAATCCGAAAGGTATCATTTTCACCGGCGGACCAAACAGTGTTTATCTGGAAGATTCACCAACTTATGCAGAAGAAATTTATAATCTGGGTGTGCCGATTCTGGGCATTTGCTACGGTTCTCAGCTGATGATGCACCAGCTGGGCGGTCATGTATGTAAAGCTCCGGTTCGTGAGTATGGAAAAATCGAAGTGACGGTCGATACAAACTCCCGCCTGTTTGAAAATGTATCCCCAAAAACTATCTGCTGGATGAGCCATAATGATTATATCGAAGAAAAAGCTCCGGGATTTGAGATTATTGCTCATACACCGGACTGCCCGGTGGCTGCCGTACAGAACGTAGAGAAAAAAATGTATGCAACCCAGTTCCACCCGGAAGTACTGCACACAAAAGAAGGCAAGACAATGCTGTCTAACTTTGTATATAATGTGTGCGAATGCTCCGGTGACTGGAAGATGGATTCCTTTGTGGAAGAGTCTATCAAAGCAATCCGCACAAAAGTAGGCGATGGAAAAGTTCTCTGTGCACTGTCCGGCGGGGTTGACTCCTCTGTGGCTGCAGTTATGCTTTCCAAAGCAGTTGGTAATCAGCTGACATGTGTATTTGTTGATCATGGGCTTCTTCGCAAAAATGAAGGAGACGAAGTAGAAGCAGTATTTGGTCCGGAAGGTCCCTATGACCTGAACTTTATCCGTGTCAATGCACAGGAAAGATTCTATGAGAAACTGAAAGGTGTCGAAGAACCTGAGCGTAAGCGTAAAATCATCGGTGAAGAATTTATCCGTGTATTTGAAGAGGAAGCTAAGAAAATTGGTGCAGTTGACTTCCTAGTACAGGGAACCATCTACCCGGACGTAGTGGAAAGCGGTGTGGGTGGAGAATCCACAGTCATCAAATCTCACCACAATGTGGGAGGCTTGCCTGATTATGTAGACTTTAAAGAAATCATCGAGCCTCTTCGTAACCTGTTCAAAGACGAAGTGCGTAAAGCTGGTCTGGAACTGGGAATCCCGGAATACCTGGTATTCCGTCAGCCATTCCCGGGACCGGGACTTGGTATCCGTATCATTGGTGAAGTAACCGCAGAAAAAGTAAAAATGGTACAGGATGCTGATGCCATCTGGAGAGAAGAAATTGCCAAAGCCGGAATCGACAAAGAAATCGGTCAGTACTTTGCGGCATTGACAAATATGAAATCTGTAGGTGTTATGGGGGATGAAAGAACCTATGATTATGCTATCGCGTTGAGGGCAGTTACTACTACAGACTTTATGACTGCGGAGAGTGCAGAAATCCCGTGGGACGTAATCGGACGGACGACAAGCAGGATTGTTAATGAGGTGAAACACATTAACAGGGTAATGTACGATTGTACCGGGAAACCGCCGGCTACGATTGAGTTTGAATAATGAAAAAAATCTGAGAACCCGCATAAACAGGGCGTTTGAGGGGCATCAAGGTTCTATTTGATAACAAAATGATAACACTGGATATTTTGGTATTATTTATCAGGTATCCTGTGGTTATCAGGTAATATGTGTGAAACCAGCAAAAAAGGTCTTACTGAATTGAGTGAAATCAATTTGGTAAGGCCTTTTTTTATTGGTTTTTATTTTGTTGTTTTGGGGTAATTGTATCGCCACTGGTCATATTCTTCCTTGGTGATCTCCCCGGATTTTAGTTTTTCTGCCTGTTCTTGCCATGCATGGAACATATCAAACATAGAAAGGTAGGTGGTTCCCTTGGATTTATCTAACCGGAGGCAGAGTTCTCCGTCAATCTCTCCGATATGAAGTCCGTAAAGATCTTCTAATGTAAATAAGGTGTGCATCAGTCCTACATAACTGTCGATGTCCGGGACTGCCAGTGCATGGGGGGATATATCGAAAATGTCAGCCAGTGCATTTAGATAGTTTTCCTTCGGGCTGCGTGCGCCTTTTTCGTACTGTGCAATGCGGACATCAGCCTGAGATTCGGTGAATCCAAGTTGCTGACCTAAATATTTCTGCGTGAATCCACGCAGAAGTCGGAAGTGGTGAATTCTTTCTCCTATTGCCATATTCATTCTCCTGTCTGTCTATTGATAAATTGAGTATAGCATATATGTATAGTACAGACAAGGAGAAACCATACAAAAAAGTATAGAATTTTTGTTTTAAAACACTTGACCAATACAAAAAAGTATAGTATCATGCAGACTATACAGAAATGTATAGTACAAACAAAGGAGGGATTTTACAATGAGTAAAATGTTTATGAATGTAAAAGAGGTCATGGAAGTTCTGGAGGTATCGGAATCCTACGCTTATAAGCTGATGAAGAGGCTGAACAGGGAATTACAGGCGATGGGATGTCAGACAATCGCAGGAAAAGTTGACCGGAAGTATTTTTACGAGCAGTTTTATGGAACAAGATCGAACGATAGGAGGAATTAGGAATGGCAATTTACAAGAATGAAAGCAATAACACTTGGTACGTCATGGCAAGGTATCAGGACTGGACTGGTGAACGTAAGCAGAAATGCAAAAGAGGATTTGCGACAAAAAGGGAAGCTGCACAGTGGGAGCAGCAGTTCATCCTGCAGAAGAAAGCCAGCATGGATATGGAACTGGAGAGCTTCTGCAAATTATATGAGGAAGATGTGAGACCAAGGCTGAAAAAGAGTACCTGGCTCACAAAGGAAAATATTATCAAGTCCAAGATTTTACCGTATCTGGGAAAAAGAAAGGTGTCAGAAATCACTGCAAAGGATGTTCTGGACTGGCATAATGAACTTCGCAAATTGACAAGCCGGAGGGGAAAAACATTATCCCCTACTTATCTGAAAACGATTCATGGACAGTTGAGTACAATTTTCAATCATGCAATCAAATTTTATGATCTGAGTACGAATCCGGCAAGGAAGGCAGGCACAATCGGCTCAGAGGAAAATAAGGAAATGCTCTTCTGGACAAAGACAGAATATAAGCAATTCTCGGAAGAAATGATGGATAAACCGCTTTCTTATTATGCGTTCCAGTTGCTTTACTGGTGCGGAATCAGATCCGGGGAGCTTTTGGCTTTAACTCCTGCGGACTTCAATTTCCAGAAGAGAACGCTGCGGATTAACAAATCTTATCAGCGCTTAAAAGGAGAAGATGTGATCAGCACGCCAAAGACAAAGAACAGTATACGTACTGTGACGATGCCGAAATTTCTATGTGAGGAAATGAAGGATTGTCTGAAGTTATATTACAGCCTGCAGCCGGATGACCGTATTTTCCCGGTAACAAAGTATTATCTGAACCATGAAATGGAAAGAGGATGTAAAGCAAGCGGTGTGAAAAAAATCCGTGTGCATGATCTTCGGCACAGCCATGTCTCTTTGCTGATTAACATGGGTTATACGGCACTGGCAATCGGGAAAAGGGTTGGTCATTCAGCGGAAAAAATTACTTACCGGTATGCACATCTATTCCCATCCGTACAGCAGGATATGGCAGATCAGTTGGATGCAGAAAACATGAATGAAGAATCAAATGATAGGGAAGGAGGACTTGCGTATGTCAGCTAAATGTTTGGATAGACAGGGGAGATGGAGAAATAAAACGGTAGCGTTTCGGGTATCACCGGAGGAGGATGAACTTCTGGAAACAGCGGTTAGATTGTCCGGTCTGACAAAACAGGATTATATTATCCGAAGATTGCAGGAAAAAGAGGTTGTAGTGACAGGAAATCCGAGAGTGTATAAAGCGTTGAAGAATGAACTTGCAAAGGTTCTGAATGAGTTGAAACGTTTGAAAAAGGGTGATGATGTGCCGAAGGATTTACTGGAAGTGATCCGGCTGATCACAATCACGATGAATGGCATGAAGGAAGAATAGAAAAAGCCTTTAAGTGTCGGCAAACACCTAAAGGCAGGGATTTGGTAGAATACTCACCCAAAAACTTTCTATGGGTATTCTATCAAAATCCCCGCTTCCTTTCAACGGGAAAATAAGGAGGAACGATGGAAACGAACAAAGTAGAGATAAAGAAAACAGAAATAAAAAGAATGGAGCCGGGTCTGAAACTGATTAACATGGAAACGGTGGAAGTAGAGCAGATTGAATGGCTGTTTTACCCGTTTATCCCTTTTGGAAAAGTAACGATTATTCAGGGAGATCCCGGTGAGG
>JALERM010000163.1 GCA_022764165.1 Eubacterium sp.
CAGGATCCCGGTCAGAGGTCTGATCCGAAGCAAGTTCTTTTTTGGATGTAAAATAGGTGCATTAAACATTAAGAAGTTCTGCAAGTATATGCAGGGCAGGGATAAGTGTGCCCAAATTGCAGCCCATGCATGAGAATCATCGTGAAATCGAGCATAAATAGGTTGAAAAATTCACTCTATTTTGGTTTGCTAGCGTAGTGTACAGCAATATATTCAGTTTTCAAGGTCCTATGTCGAAAAAAGGATCTTATTTTTTACCCTTTTGACGTGCTAATCTTAATATGTGATATATAAAAGTTTGAATATTGCAAAAAATGGTAAAAACCAATATTTATTGTAGATATCCGGAATTGAATCTTGTATATACAAATTCTATAATAACTCCGCAAAATTAATAGGCAGGAGAGGTAACATATGGCTGTATACATTGACGAATCAAAAAAACTATTTACTTTATCAACAGCACATACCACCTATCAGATGATGGTGGACAAGTACGGTGTGCTGAATCACCTTTATTATGGTGAAAATATTGGTCAGGAAGATATGAGTTATCTTCTGGATTATGGTGATTGCGGTTTCTCAGGTAATATTTACGAAGCAGAAAATATCAGAACATATTCTATGGATACCAGACCCCAGGAATACAGTACCTGTGGAGTCGGTGATTACCGTATAAACAGTGTCAGTGTTGTGAATCCGGATGGAACAGATGGGGTGGATCTCCGTTACGTTTCCCATAGGGTTTCCAGAGGCAAATACTCCATTCACGGCATGCCTGCACTTTACGGAGATGAGAAGGATGCAGATACGCTTCAAATTCAGCTGCAAGATGCCTGCACCGGCCTTACTGTTATTTTATATTACAGTGTCTGGGAAGACCATGATATTATTACACGTTGTGCACGCCTAATGAATCAGGGGTTCGGGGACATGGTGCTGAAAAAGGCGATGTCTATGAATCTGGACCTAATGCATGGCGACTGGGATCTGATGCATTTCCATGGACGTCACTGTATGGAACGTCAGATGGAGCGTGTTCCGGTGATCCATGGTGTTATGGAAATTGGAAGTGTGCGTGGGGCATCCAGCCATCATCATAATCCTTTTGTGGTGCTCTGCCAGCATGAAACAACGGAAGTTGCCGGGTTTTGTTATGGAATTGGGCTGGTATACAGCGGCAGTTTTGCTTTACAGATTGAAAAAGATCAGATGGGTCAGACCCGTCTGAATGCAGGTATCCATCCCGAACGGTTTGCATGGAGTCTGAGACCGGGAGAAGAGTTCTATACACCGGAAACAGTTATGACATACAGTACAAAGGGATTTGGAAAAATGACATCCAATTTCCATCATACTTTCCGTGAACATCTGTGTAGAGGAAAGTACAAACATGAAAGAAGACCGGTATTGATTAATAACTGGGAAGCAACATATTTTGATTTTGACCGGGATAAAATTCTGAAAATTGCAGAAGGTGCGGCGGAGCTTGGCGTTGAGATGCTGGTTCTGGATGACGGCTGGTTCGGTAAGAGAGAATCCGACGTCAGTGGTCTGGGAGACTGGTATGTGAATACAGAAAAACTGAAAGGTGGGCTGAAACCTGTTGCCGATGGAATCAATCAGCTGGGGATGAAGTTCGGTCTGTGGTTTGAACCGGAAGCGATATCCGAGGATAGTGATCTGTACCGTCAGCATCCGAACTGGGCGTTACAGATTCCAGGGAGAAGTGACGCATCGTTATATGTTGGGGCTGTATGATCTTCTGGAGCGACTGACTTCCCGATACCCGGATATTCTCTGGGAAGGATGCAGCGGCGGTGGTGGAAGATTTGATCTGGGAATGCTCTATTATTTCCCGCAAAGTTGGTGCAGCGATGATACTGATGCGATGGAAAGAGTGAAGATTCAGTATGGAACTTCATTTGCATATCCGATCAGCTCCGTAGGTTCCCATGTATCCGCAGTTCCGAATCATCAGACAGGACGTGTGACCTCACTGGCATCCCGCGGCGTTGTTGCCATGGCAGGAAGCTTTGGATATGAACTGGATTTGAATCTTCTGACAGATGAGGAAAAGAATGAAGTAAAGAAACAGATTCAGACATTTAAAAAATATTACCATCTTACCCATGAGGGAGAGTATTACAGACTGACCAATCCATTTGAAAATCAGATGTTTGCTGCCTGGGAATATGTATCTCCTGATCAGAAAGAAGCATTGATTCATGGTGTACAACTTCAGGCACAGCCCAACAGCCCATCACAGCATATACCGGTTCGTGGGCTGAATCCGGACAAAATGTATGAAATAAATGGAGAAATGGTGAAGTCCGGGCGTGCAATCATGTATGGCGGGCTGAATCTTCCCCGTCAGCTGGGCGATTGCATGGCAGTTGAATTTTATTTGAAAGAAGTATAAAAACGTAAGAATTTCCCCGGGGAAAACGAAAAACTCCCCGGGGAAATTTTTGATGGAACAAGTAAAAAGAATTCTGTTTTAACAGGATTCTTTTTTTGATACTTGAGAGTGAAAAGTTCTTGTAACTTTCCCAAAGTTTGAAAGCACAAAAAATCCCTGTTAAAAACTTATGTTCTTTGATTTTTTGCCTTTCAGCATAGTATTTTTTCAAAGTGCACTTTCTTATCATGCATTTTACTTCATTTGACGCTCCCGAATAAACTCTGTTATGAAGGAATCCGGGTTCTGAAGTAAAAGATGATTTATTCGCCAGCCGAGATACCATCTGACTCTGGCTGCACATTTTTCTTGATTTGAGATACCGGATCAGCTCTGATATCTGTACCTTAGACTCATCCATCTGTCATAACCCCTCCTTCATTTTTGATAGTAAAATCTTATCAGATGAATACAGAGATTATCAGACTGATAATTTTATTTTTTATGTCATAAGATTAAAAGACATGCCACATTTTTATCCGCATCTTTTATAACGGATCCCCCGAAATTATGAGGATTTTTAGAATGATGATGATAAAAATATCCTGATGATAAGCCTGCTGCCAATATGACGCGGTTGAATCCCTTGTAATCCTTAAGCATGTTTGATTGCCCTGAGGACGGTGGAAAGTGTCTGCTCCCTGACATCCTCACCGATCAGGATGCGGTACTGGTCAGCCAGCAGCATGAGCTGTGGAGCAAAACCTGACTGGGAGTTACCGGATGGAACATTTTCAGTTGGAGCGGTTGTTTCCTTGTTTACAGTTATAAGTAATACGCTGTCCCAGGAATGTGGCAATGTTGTCCGGTTTTACTGTAAAGATTGCCGTCCGGACAATCTCATCATACAGAGGGGCCAGATCATCCGGCTGTTTGAATATAATATCTGTTGCACACTCAATCTGCTGCACCGTCCATGTGTAGCTGAGTCCCAGACTCTCAGCAACAGGACAGTAACGCCTTGCAAAGGCATCAAGGACTTTGTGGAGGTCTTCCGGATTGATCCTGTCAGAGAGTTTC
>JALERM010000198.1 GCA_022764165.1 Eubacterium sp.
CCAGGTTTCTTTCAACGTTCTGAACTGGCGCTCGATTTTCGCCTTGCTTGCGCCGTCCCGTATTTTTGTATGGAGGAGCACGGTGCCGATCGAGCCGCAGATCAGGGAGAGCTGTTCATTCGAGTAACTGCAGCCATTGTCGAAACTATTCCGATGTCAGTATAGTTTCGATCACGGATCCCAGTATATCGCAAAACAGCTGAAACTTTCACTGGCAAAGCTTTCCATACGCATCTCGCTGGCGCCTGTGGCAAGTGGGAAATCCAAAGGAAAAATTGAAAAGTTCCACCAGGTCGTCTCTCAGTTCCTTGATGAAGCAAAGGCAAAAAAGATAAAGACTCTGGAAGAACTGAACCGTTACTGGACCATCTATCTGGAGGAATTTTATCAAAATGATCCTCATGATGGGATCCGGGAATACTATGAAAGCCATGGTGTAGAGATCCCCAAAGAAGGGATCTCGCCGCTGCAGGAATTTAACCGCGATATCCGGCCGCTAACCTTTCTTGATACTACAATTGTAAACGAAGCTTTTCTTTATCATGAAAACCGGAAGGTTGATAAGGGGGCCTGCTTCAGTTTTCAGGGCAGAAAGTATGAGGCGAAAGCATCCCTGATCGGCTGTGTGGTAGAAATATCCTATGATCCAAATGCTCCTGAAACGGTTACAGTCCATTATCCTGGGATCGAACCGTTCCAGAGCAGACCTCTGAGTATAGAATCTTATTGCGACAAGTCACAGCCATTGCCGAGATCAGCAAAAGCAGTAGAACCAGAGACTTCCAGATTCCTCGATGCGCTGGAAAAGCAGCATGAGGAGAATAAAAAACGTCGTGCAGATGCCATCTCCTTTGGCAGTTACAGAAAGGCGGTAGATGAAAATGTATGAAGCTTTTTATGGGATGATCCACACGCCATTTGTACGGAATGTTCCCCCGGAGTCCCTGTATGAGTCCCGGGCAATGGACGAAGTTCTTGGACGCCTTTCCTATGCGGCGGACAGGCAGTTATTTACGGTTGTAACGGCAGATGCCGGATGCGGGAAATCAACACTGATCCGCAAATTTGCAGCCAGTCTGCCAAAAGACAAGTACATTCTTCTGTATCTTTCAGATTCTAAACTGACGCCAAGATGGCTCTATAACGGTATTGCCAAGCAGCTGGGGCTGGAATCGAAGTTCAGCCTTGGCGAAGCCAAAAAACAGCTTCATAAGGAAATAGAGATCATCCATGGAGTACAGCATAAAAAAGTAGTATGTGTGTTGGATGAGGCACATCTTCTTGAAAAAGAAACCATAGAAGAATTCAGATTTTTGCTTAATTTTAACTTTGATTCCCAAAGTCCAATGGCCCTGATTCTTGTCGGACAGACCGAACTGTGGGATGATAAACTCCGGCTGAAACGATATGCCGCCGTAAGACAGCGGATCGATATCAACTGTGTCCTTCCTCATCTGGATCGTGCTGAAACAGAAAGATACATCCGTTCCCATCTGAATTACGCGGGATACAAAGAAGGTGAGCTCTTCAGTCAGCGTGCGATCGATGAGATATACAAAAGCACAAATGGGATACCGCGTGTGATCAACCGTGTCTGTGAAAAATCCCTGATGTATGGATTCCAACAGCAGCGCCGGATCATCGATGATCATGACATTTCCTTTGTCGTTGAGCATGAAATGCTGAATGGAGGTGAGTCATGACACTGAAATATCAGTATCCTGTTGTCATATATTATAGTGATGACCTGGAATCAGACGACTATGAAGTGAATCATTATCATGGTTCAATCACTCCGATCCGGATTGAGAAGGAGCCATATGAAGCCCAGGTCAATACAATGGGTTTCAACTTTCACATTCTGTTTGGTCATCAGAGTAATGGATGGTTTCTATGCGTTCCGAACTGGAATTTTGGATGTGAACTCGCACATCCATCAAACCTGTCCTGGAACATGCAATCTATGACGAGTGAATCATCCAAACTGAGTTACGAAGATGCCACAGCTATAGCCTATGCATTAAATGCATTAAGTGACTATATCGCAAAATGATGCTCATGAACTGGGGCTGGCTAATGCCCCAGTTTCATTGGAAGTCAGCTGGACACCGAAATGGTCTACAGATGGACAATTGGCAGGAGCAAATGGAGGTCATTTTGGCAAGTCAGTAACATTCCACCGACAAGTACCGGAAGGTCATCTACCGCTGCAATCGGAAGTACGGCAAAGACACCCCGCCCTGCAACACACCGCATTTGAGCGAGGAAGAAATCAAGAAACTGTTCCTCAAGGCACTGAACGCCCTGGTGGAGGCGAAAGAGGAAACCATAGAGAATCTGCAAGGGCTGATTGAAACGGTCTGCCACATAGATTCCCTTGGTGCAGAGCAGGAAAGGCTGAAGCAGGAACTGAGGATTATCGCAGAGAATCTTGAGAACCTCATCCGGGAGAATGAGAGTATGGCTTTGGATCAGACGGAGCAGGCAGAGAAAGAAGAGAAGCTCCGCACCCTGTACGGTGAAAAGCACAGCCGCTTTTTGGAACTGGAGTCACTCATCCAGGAAAAAAAAGACACGAAGGAGATACTCACGAACTTCATCACCAAGCTGGAGGATTTGACCGGAGAACAGACGGAGTTCCGGGATGAACTGTGGGGCGGTTTGGTCGATCACATCCGTATTGATGAGAAAAGCAGCACGGTAGTCTTCTGGGGCGAGATCGAAATTACTATTTAATATGTAGAAACACGAATCGAAAGGGGCATCTGGCGGTTTTGCTGGATGCCCTACTTTTTGCGGCATTATCACAAAATGGTAGATTTGTCAAGTTGAATATGATACAATATTTGAAGCGAAGATTCGTAGGAAATGTGAGAGAGGTCGAAGCGTTCCATCGAAACCATACTGGACAATGAGAAATATGTCGGTGATGTGATTCTCTATAAAACCTTCTCGCCAGACTTCCCGGAGAAGAAGCGAATCCAGAATAATGGAGAGCATAAGAAATACATCCAGGAAGATCATCACCCGTCTATCATCTCAAGAGAGATGTTCAGAGCCGTCCAGGAAATGCGTGAGAGCAGAAGTAACATTGAACGCCATGCAGATGGTACGATAACCAGAAAGTCCAGGAGGTACACTGGGAGGAAAGGATAAAAGTTGACTAATGAGTTATATTACTCGTAATTTGCGGAGGTAATTTCAATGTTTAGATCGATCCGAAAAAAGAGAAATGAAATCAGTACAGACGAAGTGAAAGAACTACTACGTTGTTCACGACGTGGCATACTGGCAGTTAACGGTGATAATGGTTATCCCTATGCGATACCGATCAATTATCTATATGATGAAGACGCGCATAAGATTGTTTTCCATGGAGCAAAAGCAGGTTATAAGGTGGATTGTTTGAAAGCATGTGATAAGGTTTGCTTTACTGTATGTGGTAATGAACGCATTCAGGAAGAATCGTGGGCACCATTTCTTCAAAGTGCGGTTGTCTTTGGACGCTGCCATTTAGTCGAAAATCAGGAAGACATTATTAAGCTTGTAAAGAAGTTTGCGATGAAGTATTATCCTGATGAAAAGATGGTAGATGAAGAAGTGGCATCATCTGGAAGGGCCGTTCAGATGTTTGAAATCGAAATAGAGCACCTTAGCGGAAAAGAAGTACAGGAAGCTTAGATTTTTGTCTTGACAACTGAACCACCATAAAATCCCGAAAGAAGTAAATCAGCATAAACTAATTATCCATTTACGCCTTCTAAAGATAATTAACGATACAGCAAGCCTGAATAATTCCTCCGTGGTAAGCAAGGTATAAACACCAACAATTCCCCACTTGAATACATATGCTGCAAGCAGACATAGGGGAATTCCAATACACCATGTGCCAACAATATCAATAATCATAATGATTTTGGTGTTGCCGCCACTTCTTATAATTCCTCCGCCAAAATGTGGAATCAAGCATAGGTAACAGGATGGCAACGGAGAATGATTTGGCATTACGCAGTCCTTTGGCTATATTATTAGGATGAAAGTCAAGTTCTTTGATTGCTTCTTCTATCGCCAGGCGTGTGCTTTCTTTTACTGTTTTGCCATTAATGTATTTGGAAACAGTACCTACAGAAAGACCGGCACGAGCTGCAACATCACGTATTGTTGAGGCCATAATAACGCCTCCCTTCTTAATGTGATTGGCTTATAAAAATATTAGCATAATTGCAGAAATTATTTAACGCTGTTAAAGATGCATATATTCCTTAATGAATCCTGTGATTGCTGTTCGCTCCGTTCACAGCAACTTGGTCAAAATCCATTCCACTTGCTGTAAACTGTCAGGAATGCTATATTATAAGAAATATCTGTCGTACTGTACAGTTGTACCAAAAATAAAATGTATGGGAAAGACGGTGAAAAAATGATACCGCCTGTAAGAATACACGGACGGAAATGGGATGTGGAGGAATGGAGCATGTTTAAAG
>JALERM010000006.1 GCA_022764165.1 Eubacterium sp.
ATTCTGTCTACTTATACGCTAGATATAGTGTAATTTAAGTATATTACACTACTAAAACACTATATCTAGTATTAAAAATACCATATTTAGCGTAATTCTGCCAAATCTATCCCTTTTTCAGCAAAATAAGCTTCACATTCTGCAGTAAATCCAAGGCGTATATATGTAGCTTAAATTGCTATGATCATATCACGGTCATTTTTAAGAGATAAACATTTTTCAAACTGATCTTTGGCTGAATCAAAATCATGGCGGAGAAGGTGGACTTCACCAATAGTTACCAGGGCATCGTTACGGAGTCCTAGTTTATCATCATACATCACGGAGTTTTCGTAGAGTTCTGCAGCTTTGTTGAATGAGGCAATAGCAGTGTCATAATCACCTGTTTCCATGAGGCACAGGCCGTATTGATACCAGATTTCTGGGTAGACAGAATATTTAGAGGAAAGGAGGGCGAATTGAGCGGTGGCCTGGGTGTTGTTTTCGGAGATTAAGGTTTCGTAGGCTTGGTCATACTCTTTCTGAGGGAATTCAGATGTGCTCATCACGAAGGTCTGTAACCATAGGCATTCCCATAAGTTCAAACTGCTCAGGTCCCATCATTTCCATCATGACCTGACTCATACCCTTAATTTCCGCTGGTCTAATTTCAGGAGCATTTGCAATCGCATCTGCATGAAACTGTTCCGGTGTAACACCCATATTTTCAATAAGGTTATTTGTTACAAGAATGCTGCTTCTGCCCTCTGCATCAGAACCAAGTACAAAGCGGTAAACTACCGCCATATCTTCCATTTCCTGATGAGGAATCTTTGAAAACATATCTGAATTCGCTTCAAGAGACACAACCTCGATTGCAAGCTTCCCTTTCATCTGCTCATAATCTGTGAGCTGAGCAACGTCAACAACAGGCATATCCTCCAGATGAGTAGCTGCTGTCTCAACTGCCATATGGGAAACGAAAATACTTTTTTCAATGAAATGATATCTACAGAAAGTTCGCACATACTGAGGCCAATACAACTGTAAAAATACCCGAAACTGCAATTGCAAGGCCGCTCATGGCTCCTTCTACTTCACCAATTTCGATTGCCCTGGCAGTTCCGATTGCGTGAGAACTGGCCCCAAAGGCAAGTCCCTTTGAAATAGGTTCTTTGATATGAAATATTTTGCATATTATATCGCCAAAAACATTTCCAAGAACTCCTGTAATGATGATGACAGCTACCGTAATTTCTACATATCCGCCAAGTTCTTCTGATACCCCCATTCCAATTGCTGTGGTAATGGACTTTGGAAGAAGGGTTACATACTCCTTGTGAGACAAATGAAAAAGAACTGCAAGTCCAAATACCGTAGCAAGGCTGGTAATGACCCCTGCAATAAGACCACATACAACCGCCAAGTAGTTCTTCTTCAGAAGTTCCCACTGCTCATATAAGGGAATTGCAAGGCAGACTGTTGCCGGTGTCAAAAGATAACTTAGATACTTGGCACTTTCCTGATATACTTCATATTCCACGTTTCCCATTGCAAGCACAGCAATGGAAATGATGATGGAGATCAGCAATGGGTGGAAAATCCCTATTTTCAATTTTTTCTTAAGTGCCATGCCGATTGCATATGCAACAAGACTAAGTGCCAGTCCTGCAAACAATGATTCCTGAAAAAAACTATTCATCTTTCTTTTTTCCTGACTTTTTGATAATGATTTGAGACACCCATCCCGTGGCAACCATAACTGTAATAATCGTCACTGCAGTAATGATGCTGACAGGTAATAAGATTGGCTGTAACCCCCCCCAGGTTGTCATCAGTCCAACTCCCGATGGAATAAACATGATTGGCATGATCTCAATCAAAAATTTGCCGGTTTCCTTCACTGACTCTAATTTAATTACCTTAGTCATGAGTCCCAAAAACAAAATGATCATTCCATAAATACTTGCAGGAATCGGTAACGGCAAAAGGCATTTCAATATTTCCCCCAAAAAGGAAATTAACAAAATAATTAAAAATTGGTTGATGTATTTCATAATTCTAAACCGTCCTCCACAAAACCATAATGTTTCTCAAAATAGGCTTTACATTTCTCACGATCATGATCTACAAGCCCACTGATTAGCAGGGCATGTATGTCAACTAATGCTTTTCTTGAGTCAGCATCTGTATGACCAATCACTTCTGATATCAGTTCCAGATAAGCTTCACCAATAGGCTCCATTAAGGTTCTGAATAAAGTATTATCCGTCAAAAGCATCAATTTTCGATGAAAGATCCTGTCATACTCAGCAAATTCTTCTTTTGACGCAGTTATCATGCCATCTAAAATACTCTGAAAATCTGCGACTTCCTCCTTTGTAAGGCCTCTGTCCATGATCAATTCACATACCGAATAGGAAATCACTTTTCGTACTTGGATAATTTCAGCCTTAGAAGTGGATTTTAAGGCAAGCATAGCTTTGATCATCATTGAAATGGATGAACCTGGATCTTTTGAAACATAATTGCCAGAACCATGCCTGCTTTCAACGATACCTATGCCTCGAAGAATACTGATTGCTTCTCTGGTGGAATTTCTGCTGATTCCTGTTTTCTGAGCCAACTCACGCTCTGACGGAATCTTGCTCCCCACAATCAGTTGACCGTCTGAAGCCATCTGGTATAAATAGTCTATAGCCTTCTGGTATTCACTATTTGTTTGATTACTCATGTTTGATTTTAGACCTCACATAGAAAAGTAACTGGTAGAACCACTTGGTCCTATCAGTTATATCACACACTTTGTATTCAGTCAATGGCAATCTCCCAGCCAAGTTGAAGTACCCCACTTATAGAAGTGGGGGTACTTCAACTTGTAGACAAACTAATTAAAGAAAATGCCTTATGAATATTAACGTATAAATATTCATAAGGCTTGTAGCGTTGCTCGGTTAAATTCCAATTGACGCTGCAACTACATATTGTTTTTCATAAATATTCTTTGCTTGAACGCTCTAACCTTTGCGCCATAGCGACTTGACATTATTAGTCCAACAAACAACATTCCTAGCATACACTGCAAAGTAACCGGTATAGAAATTTTACATAGAGATTTTGTAAAATTTGTCATAACAATTTCCTCCACAAAACATATCTACGAGTAATCAGAGTCCTAAACCGCTTATCAGTCTAGACCTCATTGTCTTATCCTTTATAATTGTTATATCTCAACTCTTTTAAGTGTTGCACTCACATCCGGATTAATTCCATCATCCATATACAGCAAAATAGGAATTTCATCACTATAAACGCTTAAAAAGCACTGAAACATCATCTTTACTAAGTCCGCATTTTCCATAGAATATCTTATTAGGTTCGATTGACATCAACTGAACAACAGAGATTCCCTTTTTTTGTAAAATATCCTCTAAAGCTTTAATTAAGTTTTTGCCAATACATTTTCAAATGATATTTTACTGTGTATAAATCTCAATTCTGTCTACTTTAGGAAATTTTCCGTATATATATGAGACCACTATGGAAAATAAAACCATAATTTAGGCGGTGAATTGACACAGCCTAAAACACCCTCTCAGACGCTCCAGGCAGGAAGCGTTCTGAGAGCCCTTTTAGCCCCCGGTAATGATTTTATATCACCCGAACGCATGAGCCCTT
>JALERM010000026.1 GCA_022764165.1 Eubacterium sp.
TTGAGCTTACAGATAGAATTGCCTGTTTTCTTGATACGGGAAAGGTATTAGAAACTTCTGCAAAAAGAAAAGCAACAATAGATGTTGGATTAATTACAGAGAATACACTAATTGAATCCAATATAGTATGTTCCGAAAAGCGTAGAGCTTTTTTTAAAGAAAAAATAGGTAAAAGTTTTTCTTTTAATATTTTGTTCCAGAAGTGGTTAAAGAGCAATGCTGGAAAGACTTATGGTGATGCAATTAATGCATATTATCAGATTTTAGAAGAAAAGAAAAAGGGTAAAACAACGATTGGTAAGCAATTTGAGTATAATACATACATCCGAGATTTCTTCGAAGATAATCAGGGAAGAAGTTTGGATGAAGCTATTACATGTTGGAAATATAAAAAGAGTTTGCAAGGACACAATCGTTATGAAAAGTCTGACCTTGTTGCGTTAGACTGATAAATTCCAGTCTTGCGGAGAGATTGAAAGCAACAGAAGATTTGAATTTGATGGAGGAAGATACAGTTATGAAAAAATACAAAATTGCAGCAATACTTATGATTATTCATGGTGGGTTTATGGAACTTGGTGGAATTTTTGCCATGATACCAGCATTGCTTATAGGAACTGATAAATATGACATAGGTAAATATTTTGAATTCAAGCTTCCGTATTTTCAAGAGAACCTTTATATGATGATGGTTATGGGAGCAATATATGGAGTGTTTAGACTTATTGGAGCAATAGGATTATTGAAAAATAGAATGTGGGGATTAGTGTTATCTGTAATAAATTGTGTTATTACCATTACATTGATGATGTTTTTGTTACCTGCTGGAATTATGGATGGAATACTTGCGGGAAGTGCCTTGATATTAATCTTGATGCAGTATTTTGGTGATAAAAAAATTGTAGAATAGACTGTGAACTTCCAGTCTTGCGGAGAGATTGAAAGCAACAGAAGATTTGAATTTTACGGAGGTTTAGCGATATGAAAATTCTTGAATTTGGTGATACCAGTAAAAGAAAAATTATTTGATACATGGTTTTCAGTGCCCTTAGCAGGTGTGGAATAAATATATAGAATATTAGTAACTGTTCAGCAGGTCTGCGCATCTACTGCGCTGACCGTGAGAAAGTGTAGTGGAAACAGGCATAAATCCATTTGCGAAGCAAATATTGCATGGATTAATGCAAGGCATCTTCGATGCCTCGTAACTATGAGGGTACTGAATAGTTACGAATATTATAAAAATAAGTTTCATATCATAGTGCCTATTATGTCAGGACATAACCCAGACGTTAAAGACGATTTTATTTCCTTTGCAGCTGATGCAATAGAAATTGAGGATTATATTCTTTCACGCTATGGAAAAGAAATATATGCTGTGTATGGAATGTCAATGGGTGGAGTCTTGACTGCAACGTTGTGGCAAAATAATAGATTAACATTTGATAAGGTAATTTTTGATGGGTCACCTTTGGTATCTTATAATAAACTGAGTCAGCGCATAAACACTCCTAATACAGTGGTGTATTTCTTTCATGGAACAGCGGTTAATGAAATTCTTGCAAAGAAATCAGCTAAGTATGTTAAGAAACATCATCCGAATACAACGGTAAAATGTTTTAAAGGAAAATTTCATTGTGAAAATGCGTTGGTTAATCCGGAGATTATGATTGTGGAATTGGACAAGATATTTGATAAATAGAGAAATGGATTTGATAGAGGAATGTTATGATATTTAAGATAATTACACTTGGCTTAATGGCTACGTTTTATGTCTGCTATTTTGCTAAGATGATAAGCCAAAAGAAACATGGGATAAGTACAGACCAACTTGGCAAAGGAAAAACTGGGTTTGTAAAAGTTATTGAAATGACATTAAAATTATCAACGTATGTACTTCCAATAATTCAACTCATAAGTATATTATGGTACATAGGAACTGCTCATATAGCACTCAGAATTATAGGTTGCGCAATAACTGCAGTAGGTGTTTTGGCATTTATTATGTCTGTGGCTCAAATGAAAGATAATTGGAGAGCTGGTGTACAGCGGGAAGATAAAACAAATCTTGTCACTACAGGTATTTATTCGATTAGTCGTAATCCTGCGTTTTTAGGATTTGACCTAATGTATATAGGAATACTGTTTACATTCTTTAATTGGTATTTGTGTTTTGCGACAAGCTTTGTGTTGGTGTTTTTTCATTTACAAATAGTAAACGTCGAAGAGGAATTCTTGATAGAGGCGTTTGGAGAAGAGTATGTTCAATACAAGAAGAAGGTATGTAGATATTTAGGAAGAAAATTGTAAGGATTTCGAAACGGAGTGATGTAAAATGATATTGATAGCTGAATGCATTGTACTATGTATAATATTTACACTGATAATTTTACCGGCTCAGTATAAAGACCCTATGGTTATGATTATGTCTTATCCGCCGAATGTTATAAAAAGAGTTGAGCAATTACCGCAATACGCAGGATGCATTAAAGAAAGAAAAAAGAAACATATAAGCAAAAAAATATTTGGCGTATTCTTTTTTGCGGTACTATTGGCAATAGTGGCGTATTTCTCAGGTTGCAGAGAATTTGCTGACACTTTTTTTCATGTGTTTATGCTTTTCTTTGTAGTGAATATATATGATATGTTGGTGTTGGATTGGGGAATATTCTGTCATAGTAAAAAACTTAGAATACAAGGGACGGAAGATATGGATAAGGATTACAAAGACTATTTATTTCATGCTAAAGGTGCTGCGAAAGGTACTGTTGTTGGAATTATTGTAGCAATACTATCGGGTATAATCATATTATTAGCTATATAAATATGCATGTGCAAATTTCAGTAAGCCGGCGTGTTTAACTGAGAGACGAATTTGAATTTGTGGGGGTTAGAGATGAGAAAACGAATTAAATACTCGGTGCAGTTTTAAAACTGACAGCAGATTGTATCGAGGTTAATATAAAAGTTTAAATTTATGTTGTCAGGAACTGCACCGAACCTATATAAAAGATAATTTGGAAAGGAAGCAGTTAAAAATGAATAAAACAGAATTAAAAGAAATTTGGAAGCGTGAAGAAAGAGTAGCACATATTCACGGATGGGATTTTTCACATATCCATGGAAGATATGAAGAAGAAATAGATTTACCATGGGATTATAAAAGACTTATAGAACAGTACATAAATAGCGATATGCAAATCTTAGATTATGATACAGGTGGTGGAGAATTCTTATTATCTTTAAATCATCCATATAATAAAACATCAGCAACAGAAGGTTATCAACCAAATGTGGAGTTGTGTAAGGAAACTTTACTACCACTTGGTATTGATTTTAAAGCATGTGATAATCCTGCAAACATACCATTTCAAGATGAAAGTTTTGACTTGATTATAAATAGACATGGGGATTTTAATGCTAAAGAAATATATCGTTTGTTGAAAAAAGGTGGACTATTTATTACAGAACAAGTTGGTGGAGATAATGATAGAGATTTAGTTGAAATGGTACTTCCAAATACAGAGAAACCATTTCCACACTTAAATCTTACAAAGCAGAAAAAAGCATTTGAAAATGCTGGATTTCAGATTATTGAAGAAGCCGAAGCATATCGTCCAATTAAGTTTTATGATGTGGGTGCATTTGTATGGTTTGCACATATTATTGAATGGGAGTTCCCAAATTTCTCAGTTGATAAATGTTTTGAAAATTTATTAGAAATGCAAAAACAGATTAATGATAAAGGAAGTATTGAAGGCACTATTCATCGTTATTTATTAATTGCAAGAAAATAAAATTATGATGAGTGGCGAGTAAATCTTGTCACTCAAATTCTAATTTTTGAAACTGAGAAATCGGAATTTCAGGAGGTGTTTTTATGCCACAAATGAATAAGGGAGGAAAATTTATTTTAGGGAAATCACTCATTCGGACGGATGGAACATTGCGGATTCCACCGCAGGCAATGGAAGAATATCACATTGCAGATGAAGGAAAAGTATATCTTTTTACCGGAAGTAAGATTACTGGTGGCTTCTGCGTCACCCGGAAAGGCCTTTTGCATCCGTCAAAACTTGGTCACATTTTGGACGATACTCCACCGTTGCTTGCCTACTCAGCAGGTTCTGGCGAATTTATCAAATACAAGGGGCGTTCCTACTGCTGGGTAGAGATTTCACAGGAGGGGCAGATTCTTCTTACGAAGAAAATGATGGATTTTTTGAAGGTGAGACCCGGAATGGAGCTGCTCTCTATCCGCAGTAGCGATATCGCGTTTACGATGGGAGCTAAAGGACCGCTATTGGAAAAAGCAGAAAACTATGATGGTGAAATTCCGCTTTTTTAAGTGTAACAATTTGAATTTGTGGAGGATAACTATTGTGGATAAAGCAGTTATTTATATACATGGAAAAGGTGGTAATGCTGAAGAAGCTATTCATTACAAACCGCTCTTTAGTAATTGTGATGTGATTGGTCTCGACTATACTGCACAGTTTCCATGGGAAGCAAAAGAAGAATTTCCATTACTTTTTAATTCAATTTATAGAAACTACAAGACTGTTGAAGTAATTGCCAATAGCATTGGAGCGTATTTTGCTATCAATGCCTTATCAAATCAGCAAATAGAGAAAGCATATTTTATTTCGCCCGTTGTAGATATGGAAAGGCTTATTGCTGATATGATGATTTGGGCAAATGTTACAGAGGATGAACTCAAAGAGAAAAAAGAAATTCAGACAACCTTTGGAGAGATTCTTTCATGGGATTATCTTTGCTATGCAAGAGAAAATCCTATTATATGGGAAATCCCAACGCACATTTTGTATGGTGAAAAAGATAATCTTACCGCTTATGGAACGATATTTGAATTTGTACAGAGGACTAATTCAACACTTTCTATTATGAAAAATGGAGAGCATTGGTTTCATACGGATGAACAAATGAAATTTCTTGATGAATGGATAATAAAATCTTCCAAATAAATTACAGTTGATATTTCACATATTTTAGGAAATTTAATAACTGTTATATTTGATTATCAAATTCTTCGCAAACCCTTGAAAATACTAAGTTTGTAGCAAGTGAACTTTCCCTTACTCTTTCCCTTGTGTTACATTCTCCCATTGGTTTTTATGAACCTTAATATGGGAAAAATTAAGGGAAAGAAAATTTCATAACACAATATAACATATAACAATAACGACATGGTGAACTGATTGAAATGTTTTCGATATTTAACTTTATAACTGATTATCAAAAGAAAATGGAGATAAGATACGATGAGAACAATTTATGCAGAATACAACATAAACCACGATAGTATTGATGTTTACACAAGTGCCGGATATATGCTTCGCATTGATTGCTGGGAAGCTGAAAAAAATTTAAAAACCACATATGGATCAGAATGTGCGTTTACTTCATTGGCTGTGGATGAGCCTTTGGAATATGCAAGATTATATCTTGATGGCAATTTACAGATGTGGGTGGATGCAGAAGATTCATTAGAACTTTATTAAGCAAGAAGTGAAATATTGTTGTAGATCTATCTCATTTCTTGAGGGTTCTTAAGATGCAAGAGGATTGCTAATACGCATTTTACAATAGAGTTTAATTTTTAAAACTGTATGGTGGAAAGCAAGTCTGAAATGGCTTGCTTTTTGCTTTACAACGAGGGTGGTTACTGTATAATGAAATATGAAGTAAAAAGCAGTAATTTGATATGAAGCAATAAAGGAAATACATGATGGAAAAATATAAAATTCTAATAGTTGAAGATGATGTTGATTTGAGAGAGGGACTTTCCTTCTCCTTTTCTGGTGATGGATATGATGTGACAGAGACAGGGACAAAAAAGGATGGTTTACAAGAAATCGCAAACGGTGGTTATGATATTGTATTTTTGGATTGTAACCTGCCGGACGGAACGGGCTTTGAACTCTGTAAAGAAGTTCGTAGCTACAGCAATATCCCAATCATTATGCTGACTGCTCGTGATACAGAAATGGATGAGATAAAGGCTTTAGAATTAGGGGTAAATGATTACTTGTCAAAACCATTTTCTCTGGGTGTATTAAAAGCAAGAATGAAGCGGATACTTCAAGAAAAATCTGAAAGTACAAAGATTGTTACAGGTTCATTAAGCATAGACCAGAGTACTTGTAAAGTATATAAAAGAGGTTCAGAAATCTCTCTTAGCAAATTGGAATACCGTCTGTTGGTGTATTTGATTGAAAATAAGAATCATATCCTTTCTAAGGAGCAGATTTTAGAGAAGATATGGGATAGTGATGGAAAATATGTAGATAACAATACGGTGTCTGTGAATATCAGCAGGCTTCGTACAAAGATAGAGGATGATGTATCGAAACCAAAATGGATTCAAACAGTTCATGGAATCGGATATATCTGGAAGGAATAAAGAGATGTGGATTACGATACTTTTAGCAGTGCTTTTGTGTTTGTCGATTGGATATAGCATATATCAAAAAAGAAAAACATATCGCCTGATTGACCGTTTGCTGGACAGTGTGTTAAATCGGGAAATGATTGCAGCTTCTGATGTGGAAGAAGGAGAATATTCTGCCCTTGTCAGTAAAATCAAGCAGATACAGGAAGTGCTTGATAATCACGTGAATAGTGCCGAACAAGAAAAAGAGCAGGTGAAAAGTCTGGTATCTAATATGTCTCATCAATTAAAAACGCCCTTAGCGAATATTTCTCTCTATGCAGAAATCTTAAGTAAAGAGGAAATTACATCAGAACGGAAAACATTGTTTTCTGAAAAAATGCAACGACAGATTGACAAGCTGAGTTGGATTGTGGAGTCTTTATCGAAGATGGTAAAATTGGAGCAAAATATTGATGGCTTTGTAGGAAAAGCAATAGGGATCAAGCAGACGATTTTAGACGCAGTAGATACGCTTTATGAGAAACTGGAAAAAAAGGAAATCAACTTTACATTGGAACCATTTGAGGACAGATTACTGTATCATAATCGAAAATGGACAGCAGAAGTATTTGTAAATTTGTTGGAAAATGCTGTTAAGTACACCGATAGAGGAGGAACTATTTCCATTTGTGTAAAAAGTTATGATTTATACACAGAGATTCAGATTGCAGATAATGGGCGTGGTATCCGGCAGGAGGAAATGACCGATATATTCAAACGATTTTATAGAAGCCCAGAAGTTGAGAATATGGAAGGTTCTGGGATTGGTTTGTATCTTTCTAATCTGATTTTGGAAAAAGAAAAAGGATATATGACGGTAGATTCCGAGTATGGAAAGGGAAGCTGTTTTTCTGTGTTCTTACAAAACTGTAAGAACTAATCATCCGTTTGTAAAGAAATTGCAAGATACGGCAGTTATACTGGATGTATCAAGAAAAGAGGAGTGATGACGGATGAGTATTTTAGAATTACGAAATGTTGAGAAAATATATGGAGAAAAAGATAATCAGGTAAAGGCACTACGGAATATCAATCTAAAAGTAGAAGAAGGCGAGTTTGTTGCCATTGTAGGCACATCTGGTTCAGGCAAATCTACTTGTCTTAATTTAATCGGTGGTCTGGATAATCCGACAAGTGGACAGATTTTTATAAAGAATAAAGAGATTGGTTCTCTTTCAAGAAAAGAACTGACGATTTTCCGTAGAAGAAATATAGGGTTTGTATTCCAGAATTATAGTTTAATGCCTGTGTTGAATGTGTATGATAACGTGGCATTGCCGGTTACATTTGACTGTGGAAAACATATTAACCGCAAATATATCGAAGAATTGTTGCGGGAACTGGGCATTTGGGAGAAACGCAAGAAATATCCAAACGAATTATCCGGCGGTCAGCAGCAAAGAGTTGCAATCGCCAGAGCTTTGGCAAATAAACCGAGTATCCTGCTTTGCGATGAACCGACAGGTAATTTGGACTCAGCCACAACCATTGAGGTTATGGGGTTATTAAAAACGAGTTGTCGTAAGTACAATCAGACGATTCTCATGGTAACGCATAATGAAGCCATTGCACAGACTTGCGACAGAGTAATTCATATTGAAGATGGTCAGATTGTTACAGGAAAGAGAAGATTTCCGGCAAAAGGCGGTGATGTCGTATGTTAAAGCTGGCATGGAAATATATGCGGTATTACAAGAGCCAGACATTTGCAATTTTTGCGAGTATTTTATTAACAGCATCATTGCTTTCCGGGATTTCTTCTTTGATTTACAGCAGTCAGAAAAGTGATCTGGCGAACAGCAAAACTATTTACGGAGACTGGCATTATTATATTGAAACGGATAAGGAACTTTTTAATTCTGTAGAAAGCGGTGAGAAAGGAAAAGGATATACGCTGGAACAGTGTGGAAAAATGGAAATCCGTGACGTTGTGGCAGAAGAATTTATGATCTGTTTTATCCATGCCGATGAAACTTATCGTCAAATGGCACACAGAGACTTGTTGGAAGGAACATTCCCTGAGAAAGAAAATGAAATTGCAGCTGATGGATTTGTGCTTAGTAATCTTGGATTTTCAGGGAATTTAGGAGATTCCCTTCGCATTGGTGAAAAAGAGTATATTGTTACTGGTGTTCTGAAAAGCGAATGGGCGGCAAGTTCCAGTGAAATGGAAGTTTTTGTAAGTGATTCTTTTAAAGGTCGAGGAAGCCAGACGTTTTTATATCTCAGTTTTAATGAAGATGAGAAGTTATATAAACAGTTGGATGCTTTTTTACAGGAACATAAATTATCTTCTGAATCGGTAGCAGAAAATGATGAAGTAATACAGTATCTTGGCGGAGAAGCACCAAGCAGCATTTCTGAAATCGTGAAATTTGGTCTGTTTGAAGAAGAAGGAAACTTCACTTATATCGTTTTGAAATTGCAGAGCGACTACAATCTGGCTTACAACGGAATGATTTTCCTGTTATGTCTGTTCAGTCTTTTCGTAGTTTACAGCGTATTCAGTATTTCTGTATCTAAGAGAACTTCTGAGTACGGAATATTACAGACATTAGGTATCAGTGAAGCGCAGATTGGTGGCACCTTACTTTTGGAACTTTGGACGTTATTTTTCATTGGATATCCGTTAGGATGTCTTTTAGGAAATGGTGTTTTAAGCCTTATGTATCAGAAATTTAGCGGTGTATTTGGTGGAAAAGGAATCAGTGGAGCAGGGAATGGTCTTTCTGTTGCGGACCATACGTTAGCAGAAGGAGAAAATACAGTAGAGTTTTTTGTTTCAAAGGAAGCTGTTGTGTTTGGTTTTGTATTTCTACTGATTTCGTTAGCACTCGTTGCCTTTCTCGTGGTTCGTTCCATGCGGAAAGATTCGCTGAAAACTGTGATGAGTGGAGATACTTCTTTTGTAAAAAGAAGAAAAATATACGCTATGCGAAATGTTAATATGGCAAATGTAGTGGTGCGGAAATTCATGTTTGCCAATAAACGAAAGGTAATAGGGATTTTATTATCCTTGTCTATCGGCGGTTGCATTTTCTTATGTACCACCTATATGGTAGAAAATTTGAAGGTTCACGCAGAACTTTCGCTGATATCGGATGATGGGCTTGGTTCTGAGTACCGTATTTCTTTAAAATCTGACTCGCTGAAGGATACGATTCCGGAGGCGGTAGCAGATAAGATTAAAAACATGCCGGAAACAGAGAATGTATATGCGACAAAGTATACGATGGGGGAATTACAGATTTCCAAAAACGAATTTTTGTCAGAAGAAGAATGGAGTGACTATTTCAAATATCAAAATCAGGAGCCGTATTATATCCAGAGATATGATGGGATCTGTAAGCAGCAGGAAGATGGAAATTATCGGATTAAATATAATGTGTACGGTTACGATGAAGCGATGATAGAACAGCTTCGGGATTTTATTCTGGAGGGAGAGATTCAGCCGGAAACAATAAAGAATAATAATCAAGTGATTGTGACGGCGAATATGGACGGTCAGGGAAATTACTTTTTTTATGGAAAGAAGCCGGGCGATACCATTACTCTTCGAGTACCAAAGACAGAAAACTATACAGATGAACTGTTAAAATTCCAAAGTGGCGAAGAAAACTATATTGAAAAAGAGTTTGAGATTGCGGCAATCGTAAACAGACCGTTGGCGCAGGAGAAAGATTTTCTGAATACAGAAGTCTGGAAAAATGCGCAGAGTGTGATTATGACAGGCGAACAGATGGAAGAAAACTTTGGAATTACAGATTATAGTTTTATCAATGCATCGCCGGCTGATAGTGCGGATGCAAAGATCGTGAGCAATCAGTTATTACAAGTAATCCGAGATGTTCCCAAGGCAGTATTGCAGGATTATACGACCGCAATTGCAACACAGAAAGGTTATCTTGGACAGCAGCAGATCTTCTTTTCCAGTATTGCAGTGATTCTGCTGATTATCAGCCTGTTCCATATCGTAAACAGCATGAGTCATACGATTCTGACCAGAAGAAGAGAGTACGGGATTATCAGAGCAATAGGGATTACGGACGGCGGATTTTACAAGATGATTTTACAGACAGGTATTCTGTATGGATTGTTGGCGGATGTATTTATCTATCTTATTTATAACAGAGTTCTTCGCAGAGTGATGAATTATTATCTGGCTCATGTGCTGCAGTTTTTACATTATACTACTAATATTCCGAATCTGGTTCTGAATGGAATTATGGTGCTGAATGTAGTGATTGCAGTAGTGGCAGTAATGTTTCCGGCTTGGAAGATGGGAAAAGAGAATATCATAAGTGAGATTAGAAGATAGATTTATAATCAGGATTTTTAGAATTTCTTTAGTGGTTAGTATCATTGGATATAGCAATAGAATTAGAGAGAATACCCAATCTTTATAAGTAACCAGAGGGCGACAGTAAAATACTGCCGCCCTTTCTTTTATCGGTTTGTCCAGTAAAGAGTGTTCAGATAACACCGGATTCCAAGATATATTCCCTGTATAAATAATAAAAGAAACAAAAGATTTATGGGCATTACTTTTTTGATTGATTCTCCAAAATAAATGATGACAACAGCACTTGTCAGTATCATTAGTAGAGTAATAACATCCCAACAGTTTTTCTTATATAATTCTATAATCTTTATTTCTATCAGTATCGCAAGTATCCCTGTTCCTGCTACGTATATTCCAACAACTAATATCAGCAATAACCAATATATGATTCCGGCTATAAACGCATTGGGAATTTTTGTACTGATCTGTGCCACAGATTGCCCAGCATCAATCGTCCATCCGATAAAAGTTTGTATGAATGACGCTGCATCATGGAAGAATGATTTACAATCGGAAAGGAGCACATCTGACTGTACTGCCTGAAAAAGAGTGGTTGTCAGCGAATACCATGCAAGAAGGAACAAGGTTGTTTGGAACATTACCGTTTTTGCTTTATATTGTCCTGCAAGTCGCTCTTTTTGTGTTTCGTATTTTGCTTTTGCATTCTGATAGTCTGTCCGGTCACAGGCTTCACATTTTTCATAGAGTACCGGCTTTTCTACCGGTATCTCTACGATTTTCTGATGTGTCCGGGCATAATCCCGTTGTTGTGTTAAGCATCGTATTTTATCTTGACATTCCCCGATCATGACGTTTGCGCTTCGCAGCTTCTCTTTCTCGATCTGCAATGCTCTGTCTGCCAGCTTCAAGTCGTTCTTTAATGCTTGAATATTCCCGGCTTTGTTCTCTTTGTTTAATTTCTCGTTCAAGGTCAGAGATTCGCTGAGCTGCGTCTTCAGTTCCTCGATAAGCTGGTCTTTCTGTTCCAGTTCTTCTTGTATCTCCTCGGTCAAGAGCAGAAGTTCTTCCAACTGTTCGGCGTTCTTTGATTCTCTGGATTCGTTCATCTATATCACGTCCTTTCCTTATTTGCTGTTCCAGTTCAGCAATTCGGTGTTCTGTTTCAGCAATAAACTGTTTTCGCTGTTCAGAGTCTGTGCCAATTTCTGCCATTGCTGATTTTCGTTTTCCAAAAGTTCTATCTTCGTTTTCTGTTCTTCCATCTTGGAAAGCAGTTCCTCGGTATTTGGCAAAATGTTGAGCAGCTCGGATAACTCGCTGTTTAATTTTTGTAATTTCTGATTCTGTTCCTGCATAAGAGAGAGTTGGGTGTCCCGGTTCTGCATTTCCAGAATCATTTCTGTCATTAAGGTCTGCTGTTCTTCGATTTGCCCAATCATGGACTCCATTAAGGGTATAATTTCCCGGCTTTCTTCTAATGTCATTTAATCGCTCCTTCCATAATGATAATGCACCCGATACTTTTCCAAAGGTGTCCAGTATCTTTTGCAATAACGTGTTTTGTTGTTTTATGATTTGATTTTCCGCTACTTTCCACGAACCTTTTATTTCCTGCCCGACAAGAAACTTTTGTTCAATCTTTCTTGCGTCAGCACCTTCATGGATGGTAGGGATCTGGATTTTTCCCTGTTTTTCATAAGAACGGTGATCGACCTGATTATGCAAAGGAAGATGTTCATTACACACCTTTGCCCACTCACTCCGCCACAGTTCACAGTTTTTTGGATTATTCCATCCGGTAGCATCGGTCAGCACCCGTTTCCATTGCAGGCGGTTTCTTGCACCAATCTTCTGGATTCCGTTTTCATCTAATACAGGGATACGGATTCCATGTCGGTCAGGGTTTTTCTTATCCTGCCACCAGTTCGGATGAGATTCGTCAATCACGATATTTCCGTTTTTATCTCTGACAAAATCCCAATCCTTGACTTCTTTCTTTCCCCAAGAATGATCCGGGTTAAAAGGACGCATAGTCAGAAGCAGATGGACATGGGGGTTGCCATCCCCTTTATCGTGGATACTCCAATCAGCACACATTCCTCTATCTACAAAAGTTTTTTTGATATAGTCAGTTGTATATTGAATTTGTTCCTGTCTGTTCCATTCTTTGGGAAGGGCAAATTCAAATGACCTGCCAAGTTGGGCATCTGCATTTTTTTCAATCTTCAATACCTCATTCCATAACCTTTGTTTCTGAAATGTGATTTTAAATTTTTCTAAAGCAGCTTCTTTATCTTCTAATCTTTTGTATCGGACAGATTTTTGAAAGCGTTTTATATTTTCTTCTGGTACTATCTGCCATTCAGGAGGTGCGTTTTCACACATCATCAGCCGAGTGTAGACCACTTCTTTTTTAGAAGTGTAATAACTGATTCTCCCTGTTTCCTCGTTTTTCATCACATCCCCATTGAGATATGCGGAAGCGGAGATAACAGATTTCCCTTTACTTCGTCCGACTATTTTGACTGTGTAATGAAAAATCGCCATGTCTGGATTCCTCCTTTCTGCACATCCGGCATAGATTTCCGGCAACATTGCTTTCAGTTTTAGAAAAAGCAGTATTGCCGGAACGCCCTCTGCGTAAGGGTGCCCTGCGCATAGCAGCCTGCATGGAATGTGCCCCTCTGGCGAAGAGTGCCTCCTGCGGCATGAGCAGGTCTGGCTGAAAGCCCCGCCGACGGAACGAGCCCGGCAAGCGTGAGCGCAGACCGGTTGCCACTTGTGGCAAACTTATTGGGACGACCTCTGGTTGTCCATAAGTGCGCCCTTCATGAAAAAGCAATGAAGGGAATGAAAAACTCATCCCCTCCGCCATTACACTTCCTCCATATCGGTATTTGTTTCTTTCTGCATTGCCTTTGAGAAAAATTTCCCATTGGCTTCCTGCTTTTTCAGAAAACCAATCAGCTTTGGGATATCTTCCTCCTCAATAGGCGCACCAAGAACGGATTCCACCGCACCGCCAACCTGACAGAGCCTATGGGTTCGTTTTTTACTTTCTTCGGCTTTCTTTCGTTTTAGAAGTTCTTTCTTCTGTGCTGCATATCGTTTTGCTTTTTCAAGGCTTTCCTGTTCCTTCTTTTCCATTTCAAGCATTCGTTCTTCATAACTTTTTGTCGATTTTGCCATTATTACATTCCCCTTTCTTTTGCAAACATAAGTTCTCGGTTGCGTATCAGAAGAAGCACATGGTATAATCTTCTTGCGTGTAGGTATATCATGGCTTCGGTCTGATAGAACCTTTGGCGGTTTCTTCGGAAGCCGCCTTTTTAATTTGCCGCAGTTCTTGTTACGGCTTTTACATTTCCTCTATCCCTCAAATCACGACCTTCATTCGCTTCCATAAACATTTCCAGAATATCGGTTTTAATCAGGACTTTGCGACCAACCTTTAATACTGGAAGTTTCTTCCATTCGACAAGCTGTCTTAAGGTGTTTCTGCCGATTCCCGTATAGTCTGAACTTCCCGAGATAGTTCTCACTCAATTCCCATGAGGCTTATGTGATACGGCCGAAACCCTTGAAATACGGGATTTTCTGGCAATAATGCTTGCAAATCAGCCGGGTATACGTTATAATATTAAGTGAAAAGTATCACTCAATATTAAGAGCAAAAAAGGAGTATATCGTGTATCTGGATTGCAGGGTAGAGATCCCCAATGAACCGGGGAAGATCAGCCGTTTTAAGAAAGGGAAAACAGTTTACATAAGATATGTTGTGAGTCGCACATATCATCCGGATAAAAAGTATAATGTACCGGATCATAAGACCATCGGGAAGCTGGATCCGGAGAATCCAGCACAAATGATTCCGAATGAAAATTTTTTGAAATACTTTGGCGATGTTGAATTGCCTGAGATAAGAAATAATAGTGAGAGAAGCAGCTGCATTCGGATC
>JALERM010000069.1 GCA_022764165.1 Eubacterium sp.
GGAACGGGATTCTCTGACGAAGCCTTAAAACACGCAACAGAGCAATTCTTTATGGACGATGATAGTCGAAACTCAAAATCTCATTATGGTATCGGTCTGTATGTTGCGGCATCCATAGCAAAAAAACACGGCGGAAAAATTGTCTTAGAAAATTCTGTCGTTGTGAGCGGAGCGAAAGTTACAATACAAATTCCTTACTGACACGCGATATTGGGAAAGGGTGGCTTTTAGCCGCCCTTTTTTCTAATCTTTATGGAATCTTCAAAAATTCCAGTTAGCATATAGTAGGAGCTTCCTGTATAATTCAAATATAAGGAATTCCAAGAAAGAAGGTTGAGAAAAAAATACCTCAGTGTAAAATAAGATTACTGACTTTGCCGGTTAGTAAAAAATCTTATTTTATCAGAGAGGTATCTAAAATGAATTGTAACACACAGAACGCAAAAATTGAAACTATTAAAGAAAAAACTTTAGTTGTAGGTATTGATGTAGGCAGCGAAACTCATTATGCAAGGGCTTTTGACTGGAGAGGTTATGAGTACTCAAAGAAAGCTTTCTCATTCAGTAATACAGAAGCCGGTTTTGTCAGTTTTTTAGAATGGATGCAGGACATCGCAAAAGACAATGGCAAGCAGGAACTGGTGCCAGGCATGGAACCTACAGGACACTACTGGTTTGATCTTGGTAAGTTTCTACAGGATAAAGGCATAAAGCCAGTTCTTGTCAATCCGTATCATGTAAAACAGTCAAAAGAGCTTGATGATAATAACCCATCAAAGAATGACCGAAAGGATCCTAAAGTAATTGCAGGACTGATCAAAGATGGACGATTTACTTATCCATATCTTCCGGAAGGAGTATATGCAGAACTCAGAAGTGCTTCAAATCTGAGATTTCAGACACAGGAGGAGCTTACAAGGATTCTGAACCGGATTGCAAGATGGTTTAGCATTTATTTTCCAGAATATAAAGACGTTTATGGAAAAAGCGATTCCAAAAGTGGATTGATGATACTGGAACAGGCACCACTGCCTGCTGATATCCGAGTGTTAGGTGTGGATGGAGTCAACAAAATCTGGCGGGATGCAAAGCTGCGAGGTGTAGGAATAAAAAGAGCAACAAAGCTTGTGGAAGCTGCAGAGCACAGCATTGGAAGCCAGGAAGGTCTGACTACAGCACGTATGGAAATAAAAAATCTTTTGTCAGACTATGAGAGATATAGCAAGCGAATGGAAGAACTTGTAGAACTTATAGATGAACTGGTAAAGGAGATTCCGTATGTAGAAAAAATGCTCCAGATAAAGGGAGTAGGAATAAAAACAATATCGGGATTAGTGGCTGAAATCGGAGACATAAGACGTTTTGACAATCCGAAACAGATACAGAAATTAGCCGGATATGCGTTGGTAGAGGATAGTTCAGGGAAGCATCAGGGAGAAACCCGGATAAGCCGACGTGGACGAAAAAAACTGAGATATTTACTGTTTGAGGCATCGCTGTCTCTTGTAGGTAAGAATGAAGAGTTCAAAGAATTGCACTACTATTACACGCATCGGGAAGAAAATCCCTTAAAAAAGAAGCAATCGCTTGTTGCAGTGGCATGTAAGTTTTTGAGAATCGCATATAAGATTCTGACAACAGGAGTTGATTACGATGGAGCAAAGATGATAAGTGACATCAGAAGACCACAAAAACAGATGCTGCAGGCAGCATAACAGCTGAACCTCATTGTAAGTGTATCGTGGTTGGAATCAGCTATCAAGGGCACAAAGTGCCGTGGAACGGTTCCACCCCTGACACCTGATTCCAGCCACGATAAAGAAGTAATCAAGAGGTTAAGCCGGAAAGTGCCCTGTAAGGGCAAAAGCAGATGGCAACAGATAAACGTCCGCTGAAAAGTGCTGTTTCCAGAGCAAAGTCAGTAATACAAACAAAGAATGAGCCAGTAGTCGGCAGGAATAATCACCAGAGGACACGATCCTGTGAAGGAGCTGAGCTGACACCCGGATTATGGATATGCCAAACGAAGGAAGTTGGGACAAAGATCCTGTTAGACATGGGAGGTTGACGGCCATAGAAGGAAGGGGGATACACAAGGCCATGTAAAGCGAGAAACAATGACGTTTTACTTCGTATACCCTAATCATCTATGTTTAGCACCAGATGTAAAGAAATATCCATGCCATTGGCTCATTTAACTGAGATAAACAACTAAAAATTCCTTGAAAAATAAGGAAAAAGGACTTGACTATATAGGGAGGCGGTTACAAGATATGAGAATGGGAAACAGATAGACAGAACTATTATAAAACTTGATAGGGATGATGTTGATTCATACGGTCCGGAAACAATAACTGTAGATTTGGACTTAGTAGACATGAAATTTGAGTATTATGTCAATAATTACAGTCATGGTTCGGATGATGAACTTTCTAAGTCAAAGGCTATGGTACAGATATATAAAGGTCAATATTTGGTGAGTACGATTAAAATTCCGGATAAGCAGACTGGGTATAAATGGAATGTATTTGACTATGATGGTGAAAATATAAATATTGTTAATAAGGTGATATAGTAAATATGTTTTTGGTGTTGTTATTTTTTAAAAATGATGACACCAAAAAAGTTTTTGGAGGAACTTATTAAATGAAAGTAGATGGAGTAGGGTGGAAAATATACATATATATATGTTTTCTTTGTATAGTATATATGTTATTGTGCGGAGAAACTGTAAAAGCAGAAGAAAGAAAGGTTTTACACGAAGGGTACTGCGGATATTTAGAAGATCGGAATTGGGATGACATTGATCATTTTAATGGGCCGAATGTGAAATTCAGGCTTTATGATGACGGAACCATGGTGATATCCGGTCATGGTAAAATGGAAAGTTATTTATATTATGAGGACTGTTGTATAAAATATAAGATTGAAGATCAGATGCCTTGGTACAAGTATCGAAACAAAATTAAAAAACTTGTTATTGAGGATGGAATTACGGAGATTGGCTGGAATAACTTTTTGGAGTGTAGAAATCTGGAATCAATTCAATGGCCGAGTACTTTGGAACGCGTATATACAGGAGCGTTTAAAAATTGTACGAGTCTTGTGGAGGTTACTCTTCCGGCTGGTGTGAAGGAATGGTATTATGCTGTATTTAAAGGATGTATAGGATTAAAAAAAGTAACCTTAGAAGAAGGAGTGCAATTTGGTGAACCGGGTGGATTTGCATATGGCAGGAAAATGTTTCAGGATTGCACATCATTGGAGACTGTAATTCTTCCAAAACAGTTGGCGGTAATTCCGGAAGAATTTGTTTTGGGATGTCCCAATATCAAAGAGTACAATATTCCGGGAGAAGTAGTGAGTCTTGGTTCATATCCTCCATCTTTATGCCCGGAGGTTGTATCTTTGCCCAAAACAGTGAAATATCTTACATGGGGAGCGTTCTTTGGTTGTACCAATTTGCGAGAACTGTTAATTCCGGATGGACTATTATCCATTAATGGTGCGATTGTTGAAGGTTGTGTTAATTTGGAATCATTGGTTATTCCTGATACTGTTACATATATTGGATGGCAGGCATTTATGAAATCAGGAATTAAATCTATCCGTCTTTCTAAATCAATTGATACGATTGAACCAGAAACATTTTTGAATTGTACTAATTTAAGAGAAATAAAGATTCCAGAGGGTGTCACCAAGATAGGCAATGATGCATTTAATGGATGTAGTAAGTTAAAAAAAGCAATTTTGTCAAGTTCATTAGAAGACATAGGTGTGCGTGCATTTGCAGATTGTAGTGAATTAAAAATAGTGAAGTGGTGTAAGGAAAATGAACAATCATGTTTGTTTTCAGATGATATATTTCTAAATTGCAAAAAATTGAAAAAATTTGTAATCCCCAAAAATACAATACTTTTAGGAAACATGTTTGATGGATGTAAAAAAATAAGAGTGATAGTGTTATGTTCTTCGGAGACGGTTCGGAGATTTTACTTTTCGAATCAGAAATTTTCATCAGGCATCACATTACTTGTTTCAAAA
>JALERM010000125.1 GCA_022764165.1 Eubacterium sp.
AAGCTTCCTGTATACTTTAAATAGGTCAAGAGATTGACACAGAAAAATACCTCAAGTAAATTTAGATTATTACTGACCTGCCAGTTGGTAAAATCTAAAGAATACAAGAGGTATCTAAAATGAATGTTAAAGGCACAAAGAAGAAAAATCAAGTAGTAACAGCAAATATTTTTGAACAGCAGGAGCTTTGGAAAAAAGCGGAGGTGATCAAGGAAAATCTCACAGCTTCAACCTGGCGTGAGTTGGAGACCAATGGTAAGTTTGATAAAAATGAAAAACTCTCCTTTATCAGTGATGACATGCTTATCTTAGGATGCGATGTAGGCAGTGAAACACACTATATGAGAGCAATCGATACCAGAGGAAGGGAACTCAGTAAGTCCGCATTTCCGTTCAGCAATGATTCTGAGGGATTCCAAAGTGCAAAGGAATGGGCAGTAAAAATAGCTGCAGAACATAATAAGAGTCAGATAGTCCTGGGCTTGGAGCCAACCGGTCACTACTGGTTCTGCCTTGCCACATGGATGATTTCAAATGGAATCAGTGTTGTTCAGGTAAACCCTTATGCTGTGAAACAGACAAAGGAGGTTGAAGATAACAGCCAGCTGAAGGATGACAGGAAGGATCCGAAACTGATAGCAAATCTTGTCAAGGATGGCAACTTCGGTATGCCATACCTTCCGGAAAAACTCTATGCGGAGCTTCGCAGGTTATCCATGTTCAGAGATCAGCTGAATGAGGACAGAATCCGGACAATCAACCGGATGCACAGAGAGATGAAAATATATTTCCCGGAGTATAAGGATGCGTTGGGAAAAGTCGATGGTGCATTTAGTCTGGAACTGCTGAAACAGGCACCATTTCCGGATAATCTGATAGCACTTGGTGAAGATGGAATAAGAAAAATCTGGCATGAAGCTAAGCTCAGAGGACGCGGCTATAGCAGAGCCGGAGAAATCTTACAGTATGCGAAAGCAAGTGTTGGGATTAAGGATGGAGCCATTGCAGGCAAGACAGCTGTAAAGTGGTTTGTACAGAAAGTCCTGGAACTGGATGATGAACTTGCTGTTATAGAGAAGCAGATTAACCAGAAATGTCAGGAAATACCGCATGCTTGCAACATTCTGGAGATTTCAGGAATCGGAGAAAACACGCTTTCCGGAATCCTTGCAGAGATGGGAGACATTTCGAGGTTTGATGATGTCAAGGAAATACAAAAATTAAGCGGATTAGGTCTTGTAGCATGCAGTTCAGGAAAGCATAAAGGAGAAACCAAGATCAGTCACAGAGGACGCAAACGACTCAGATATTGGTTATTCCAAGCAGCAAAGTCAGCAGTGGCCCATGCGGAGGAATTCAAAGAACTCCATATGTATTATACGACACGAGCCGATAATCCGCTGAAAAAGATGCAGTCATTGATTGTCATAGCCTGCAAGCTTCTGAGGATAATCTATACGATTCTGAAGAATGGCACGGTCTATGATCCGAAGAAGATGTTGATGGACATCAGACGTCCGGAAAAGAAGGAAGCGATTGCAGCATAAGACAATCGACAGCATTATTTATTCCAGAGCCTTGCCGGGTTCCGGATGATTCCGAAATCGGGCAGGGTTCTGGAAAGAAACCCGATAACGATGGAGTGCAACAGGCACTGCATCAGCACAATGACCAGCAGGTAACGAAACAGGGTGATGCGTCCACGGAATATCCGTACCCTGTGGAATGGGCAGGTCAGTAAAATCAAAACACAAACAAGAGCTGTAGCTTGCAGTAGTTTCCTCCGTAGGGCATGACCCTGTTAGAAAGCTTAGCGAGCACTCGGTGTATGAGCAGGTGGGACGAAGGAAGTTGGGACACGATCCCTTTAGACACGGAAGGTTCACCATCATAGTTAACAGAGGATTTATAGCCTTTATAAAGCAAGACAATGGGACGCTTTATAAACTGCACCCTCTTTTGACTGTTCAGTACAAGATACAATGACTGTCATACACTTTTGGCTCTGTTTTACGAGGTAAATATTTAAAGAAAAGCCTGAAAAATCAATGATTTAGGGCTTGACATTATAGGAAGGAACAGCTAGAATCTGAGAGTGTTGAAATACAGAAAATACTTACAAACATAGGAAAAACGGTTAAGAATAATTATCAAATACTAGATACTAGTGATACATATTATTTGAATTATGATAAAAGAAAAGTATCCAATTTAATTAATAACAAGGATAATCCGCTTACGGATGCTGATCTTTTGACAAAAAGTGAGTTAGAATTGGCAATTAAGCGGGCTAAACCTATAAAAAAGAATAAAATTACATTTAATATTGAATTAAAAAATAAAAATGATATGGTAGATTTTATTCAAAAAACAAAAGAAATTTTATCTAGAAAAGTAATTGCCAAAGTAATTGAGGAGCTCAAAGAAGATCAGCAATTATCTGATTGGGTGAAATTAGGAATTAGTTTACATAAAGGTAAAAGAGAAAAGTGTGCCTTTTGTGGGAATACAATTTCATTATATCGAATAGAAGATTTGGAGAATCATTTTAGTGAAGCTGTCAAAAAACTTGACACAGATATAGATGAATTAATTTATTCCTGGGAAACAGTAAAGTGTGTAAACGAGATTGCAGAAGATAGCAGCATTTTTTATGATGAACTTGTTACAGAGATGTCTGAATGTAGTTCTCTTTATAAGAAAGAATCAAAAAAATATAATGATGAAATTGAACAATACATTGAACTGCTTAAAACAAAAAGAAATAATCCTTTTGAAGTACAAGAGTGCAAATTAGATTGTGATGAAATTTATAACTATTGTGAAGCAGTAAATCAACTTCTGAGCAAATATAAAGATATAATTGTAAGACATAATCAAAAAACAGATAATTTTGAAGAATTAACTAAAAAGGTAAAACAACAGATAGAAAGACACTATGTTCAAGAACAAATAAAGGGTTTATCTTACAGAAAAAAAGTTGATGAATATAATTCAAAGATGCATATATTGAAAAATAACGAAGATGAGTTGAGAAAGAAAGAATTAGAATATAATGAATTAGAAAACCAATTATCAAATGAAACTTTAGGTGCAGAAGAATTTAATCTAAAATTGGAAAGATTCCTAGGTTATGATGAAATAAAGTTAAAATTCGATCCTATGACAAAAGGGTATAAAATATATAGAAATTTTAAAGAGGAAGCGGAGCATCTTAGTGAAGGAGAAAAAACTGCAATTGCTTTTATTTATTTTGTTACTAAAATAAAAGAAGCCGGTCGAAGAATTGAGGATTGTATTGTGGTTATTGATGATCCTATTTCTAGCTTTGATTCAAATAAATTGTTTTCGTCTTATGCATATACTAAATCAGAATGCGAGAAAGCTAAGCAATTATTCGTTTTGACTCATAATTATAATTATTTTTCTCTTGTACTTGGCTGGTTTAATAAAAGACATAAGAAAGACCCTGAGACAGGGAAAAGAATTCCGGATTATTCTTTATATAGAGTTGAAAATAGAATAGTTGACGGTAAGAGAGTGGCAATCTTGAATGATGGAGGAGAAAGCTTAAAGCAAGCAACAGAATATGACTTTGTTTTCTACACTGTATACTCTATGAAAGATGAAGTTTTATCTAAAAAAGAAAGCATTTTCTGCGGTAATGTTTGCAGGAAATTAGTTGAATCATTTTTAAGCTTTAAATTTCCAAAGCAGAGAGCTGATTTGATGGCATTATTAACTGCTGCATTACCAGGAAAAGATAATGATATTGTTCGAGAGCGTATTTATAAATTTGTAAATATTTATTCACATGATAAGAAGATAAATGTGTTTGAAGAGTTAGATACGGAAATACTTGATTCAAATAGCCAACAGATAGTAAATGATATCTTAGAAATGATAAAAAAATTGGATTTAAATCATTATAATGCAATGATAGAAAAATTTCAGGATGAGTTTTAATGTGAACAGAAATTAGTACCAATCCTCATCCATAGCATCAGCCCATGTCTGCAACTCACCATCAAGAGCCGGTGCAGCATATTTGAGTGGCTCATCAATCGCAAGATTATTGATAAGCCTTTGAGAATTTGGCGTAGTGTGAAGATTCTTTTCAGCTTCCGCACATGAGAGAAAGAGTAGCGTATTGTCTGCAAAAGCAATATCGATTCCGTTCTTGTATTGGTTGTAATAAGCAAAATGTATTTTCATTATGAGAGACCTTTCTTTGTTAAAATTATAAGTGGCTCTAGGAATGTATGGGCAGTCCTGCGTATAAAACACGTATGCAACATCGTAACCTCCAAATCTCTTATTTCAGGGCTTTTCTCGTTCACAAAACGTTAACAAAGAGATAAGGATTACAGCTCACCTTTCCACCTCACCCCCCATTTCGAAAAAAATACATTTCACTCTTTTCTCTCTTGCCAATTTAAGGTATGATAACAATAGGGGAAAAATATTTTACATGGGAGGTACATATGAAGGTGTTTTTACTTATTCTGGCAGTGATCGAGGCGGTTGTGATCATCGCACTCGTTGTCAGCCGGACGAAAAATCAAAAGCAATTAAAGATGATCATGGAGTATGCCAAGTGCATCTCCCAAAAAGATCTGAATGTCGCAGATCTTCCGGTGAATGGGGATCAAAATCTCACGACATTGGCAGGATATCTCAATCTGATAAAGAAAAACGTTGTTTCTTTTATAGATCCAGCAGGAGAAAATCTCACCGTACTTTCGGATGTAGTGGAAGGCACTCAGGCAAAA
>JALERM010000140.1 GCA_022764165.1 Eubacterium sp.
TTCTCATTTTTTCAGAAGCAGGCCGTTCCTCCTCAGCTAGCCGCTAACTACGACTAAATTGACGCTCAGGAAAGCCTTCGCGCCAAAGTCTCCGTAAGCGTCGGATCTTCGGACTCACTTTCCCCAATGCTTCTGAAAAAATGAGAAGTAGTTTCCTGTTCTGTTCCAAAAAACATGATGAAACAAAGTTCAACAGTCACCCTTCCGAAACCACTTTGTTTCGTTTGGAGTAGAACAGGAGAATCTCTGTGATTTTCAGAAGCATTGGGGAAAGCGAGTCCGAAAATATGCACTTAGCAAGACTTTGGCGCGAAGGCTCTCCTGAGCGTCAATTAGTCGCGCTTAGTGCAGAGTTGAGGAGGAGCGGCCTGCTTCTGAAAATCACAGAGATTCTCCGTCCCTCCCCAATAAAACAAAACACACTCCATGTATTCTAGTATAGGTATTTGTGGGATGTCAAGGGATTTTTCGTTATCAACCTGAAATCCCCACATATCGTTTTGCCAGCTGGAGCCGGAGTTGGAATTGTTCATAGAAATCACGGCTGCCGTCATACGGTTTTCGGTAGAATTGTTCCAGTATGTATCGGTTTATTTTGTTGGCGAGTTTTTCCTGTCCCATTTCCTGAAGGATGCGATTGGTGTCTTTGAGGAAGTAATGCCACTGGCAGATGAAGTTTTCATAGGATCTGATATCCGGTATGTCCAGCCATTTTTTTATTTTTACCTTGGTTTTTGGTTCTTTGGGGCATTCATGTACCTGAAAGAAGTACCGAAAGCTTCCTTCTTCGTAGCAGCGGCCCAGGGGAAACAGGCGGCAGATTCCCGGGCGGATGGCATGAATGTTGCATCTTCCCTCCTGGTTTAAAAAAGGACATTGTTCTTCCCGGCCAACCATTTTCATATTGGGAAGAACAATGCCGTCCACCACATGCAGTTCCACACATGTTTCTAACAACTGTTCAAATGTACACTCCAGGTTTGTGGTCAGCCGGTAGATATCCATAGGATCCAGTAATATGGATTCTCCCATTCCCCTGCAGCAGGACGAACAGCCTCTGCAGTCATCACACCCGGCTTTCACCATATCATTCGCTTCATATAATTTACCATCTGATATTTCTTTTAAATCTATCTCCCGTTCCATGGAATCCTCCTGTAAAATGTCTCATACATGATATTGATTTTACAGGATATTTGCCGAATTGAAAAGGACTATTCTTATTTTGTTTCTGTGCTCATGGGGGATATTACGATGTTTTCTGCTGCAATTCCTGTTTTTCGTTTTACGATATCTTCAATCTGTGCCCGGCTTGCATCATCCACGCTGGTCTGGGGCACGACAATGTCGGCAGTCTCTCCTGTCAGGTTTACCACAACGTCTGAGAATCCTTTTGCTTCCAGAAGGAGTTCTGCGGCAGCTTCTTTTTCAATCAGATCTGTCATATTTACCATGCTTGCCACGGCATCCTGCCGTTCCTGTTCGGATAATTCCGTGTTATTGATGATTTCCAGCAGTGCTTCTTTATTCTGGGAACGGATCTGCTCACGGTTGATTCTGGCCTGTGCCATGTATGCGGAGGCACCTGTCAACACGGCTTCTCCCGGTGTGTCGAGAGAAGCATCTGCCGATTCTTCTGAAGTGCTGCCATCTCCTGTCAGTTCTGCCGATGCCACAGTTTCATCGGTGATATCTTCATCCAGACTTTCAATATCCTGCAGGACAGTATCCATATCCAGAGTATCGTCTGTATCATTCACTGCGGTGGTATCTGTTGTCTTTAATTTTGAATCTGAATAACTGATATACCCCGCCGCTGCAATCATAACTGCCAGCGCCGTAATGATGATCTGATTCTTTTTGAATACCTTTTTCACTGCTTCTCTCCTCACTTCATTTTTAACACTTTAATTTTATGGGCTTCCACATGAAATAAAGCCATCACGGCTTCCTGTATCTGCTGTACCAGAACCGGGTTATCCCCGCCCTCCGCCACTACCAGTACGCCCCGTATTTCCGGGAACGTTTCCGACGTTATGTAGGGGGTCTGACTGCCATCTTCCTTTTCTTCATACACGGTTGTTTCCTGTATGCTGGAGGATTCCGAACTGCTCTGGCTTCCTTCTGCATCCTTCTGGTTGGAATTCTGGATTTCCTCCGGTTTGTCTTTTTCCACAAGCTTTTTGCCCGTAGACTCCATGGTGACAGTAACGGCCACCTGCCCCACCCCCTCTACCTGTGACAGTATCCTGGTCAGCTGGCTTTCATACTCTTCTCTCAGTGAAGAAGCTGCTGTATCCTGGCTGGCAGGTACTGCTTCCCCGGCCTGTTTCTCCTCTGAATCTGACTTACCAACAGGCAGCGCAATCACCAACAGCAGGATTCCCGCAAGTCCGCAGACAATCCACTGTTCCCGTTTTACCTTCTTTAAAGCGGCAATGACTTTGCTTTCCATATGTCACCCCTGTATGCTAATATTTATATTCCCGTCAGGGATATTATAGACTTCTTTTACTTTATTTTTTATCTGTTTTTCAAGTTCCTCAGAATTTCCCTCATCAGATGTTCTCAGCCGAAGACGAATTTCTTTCAGTTCCGGTATGTCTCCCTGAAAGAAATCCACACAACTGCTGATGACTTCACAGCCAAAATTTGCTGCCAGTGTCTGTAGCTGATCCCGTATTTCCCGTGAACAGGCATTTTTTACATAATCCGTTCCATTCATATCCTGGAGTCCGGCCTGCTGCATTGTTTCTTCATAAGATTCCTCCAGCATATCCGTAAGAACCTGCATTTCCAGAATGCGATCCAGCCCTCCCGCCTGCAGCAGGGGCCGGGCCAGAACCAATAGCAGAAGGAACCCAAGAAAAGAACGGATGTATTTTTTCTCGCCGCTCTCCGGCAGCAGATTCATCAGCGTTTCGGCGAATAAAAAGAAAAATGCCAGATTCTGTACCCATTGACTGATCCATTTCATATCCTTACCTCAAAGTTCCTGCCAGCATGGCGATTGTCAGAAGGAACAGGATTTCCAGGGATACCAGCAGTTTCAAAATCATCCCCATACTCTCCCCCATAACATGCAGACATCCTATGATTCTTTTATCTGCAACCGGCTGAAATACTGCGGATACCAGATAATAAAATCCCATATTGACACCCAGCCTTACCACCGGCGGAACTGCCGCCAGTACAAGGACGATGATTACTGCGGCTCCCAGACAATTTCGCAGTAATACAGCAGAACCGATTACTACCTCTGTCACCCCACTGAACAGATTTCCAAGACCCGGAATTGCTCCCGCCGTTTTTCCCAGAAGTGTCTGCCGGAAACTGTCCACAGAAGGAGCGACCATTCTCTGAAGCAATTGTATCCCCAGTACCACTCCCACGATAGTCTTTAGTGCCCATTGAATCACATCCTGCAGAAGCTCGGTAAATCTTGAAAGCATCTGTTCGCCTGTCAGCTGATTGACCAGTGCCATCAACAGATAAATATGAATCCCCGGGAGCAGGATTTTCTCCAGAATATGTTCTTCTATAAATACCAGGAGTAAAATCATCTGACAGGCCACCGCCGCTGTGGTAATCCCGCCCGATGCTGTCAGAACGATATGATAAGAGGGCAGAAGTGCTTTCATAAACTGTGTACTCACAGAAAGTGTCGTTTCCAGCTGACTGCTGAATCCCTGAAATATTTTCAGAAGTGCCACAAAGAAAAATACAAATATCATATAAAAAGAAATTTCACTGATCTGCCTGTTCTGAAATACATCCGTAAAACCGGTCAGCAGGGAGGCTGCCAGAACCAGCAGCAAAATATGAGTCCAGTTCTTTTTCTGTACCCCCACCATACTGCCCAACGCCCCTCTGATGATTCTGATCCACTCTCCTCCATCCCCCAATTTCCCATCTTCCATCATCTGCCTGATCATATCTGATACGGAAACAGGACCATCCAGAAGCTCTTCTGCCAGATCATCCAGCGATTTCAGATCCAGGTCTTCCCATATTTCCTCCTCAATCGCTGTAGCCGTATCGTCTTCCAGAGAAGCCATGCAGTACTCCGGTCGACATAAGACTGCCCATATCCACACGAATGATAGCCAAAACCATCTTTTTCTACACCAGCCCCAGAAAATCATGAATTGTCTCCAACAATGCCTTCAATGCCGGCATGCTTACGGCAAGAACCGCCAGTTTCCCAAAGGTTTCAATCTGTCCCGCCACGGAAGCGTAACCAGAATCCCGGCAGATTCCCGCGCAGAACTGTCCTACATATGTAATCCCAAGCATTTTCATCAGTATCTGCAGGTAAGTGGTATTCAGCGGAAGCATTTTCTGAATTTCACGCAGATCACCAAACAAGCCATTCAGTTTTTCTGAGGAATAATATAAAATAATCAGACCTGCCGTCAGTGCCAGATACAGTGCATATTCGGGACGCACCTGTTTCAGCAGCACCGCCAGCAGAACGCCGGCAATTCCCACCACAGAAATTCTGATAATCTCCATAGCATTACTCCTATAACATAAAAAGCTTTTTAATAGTCTCAAACAACTCATAAATATAGGGAAGCACCCAGAACAACACAAGCACAAGCCCCGCCAGACTGGTCAGAAAAGCCTGCTCTTCCCTGCCGCTGTGCTTCAAAACCTGGCCCAGGACAGAGACAAGAATACCGACCGCACCAATCTTAAAAATCAGACTGACTTCCAAAGCACTTCCCTCCTTTTTTCGTTGTAGATAGGACGGAGAATCTCTGCCAGTTTTCAGAAGCAGGCCGTTCCTCCTCAACTCTGCACTAAGTGCGACTAATTGAGGAGGAACGGCCTGCTTCTGAAAAAATGATAAGAAGTTTCCGTCCCTTCCCAAATTACAAAAACAAAACAAGCAATAGTACCCCCGCCAGTATTCCGATGCTTCGCACCACTCTTTTTTTATCCGGCAGTTGTTTTTGTAGTGTTTTTATGGTTTCCTGTTGTTCTTGCAGGTATCTGTCCAATAGATGCAGCTGCATTTCTTTGTCCAGGTATCCGAGATGTCCGGCGGTCTGGCTGAAGGTTTCCAGGTCTTCCGTGGTCAGTGAGGAGTTTTTTTTCAGATAGTTTACTTGTCTTTGGAGTAGTTCTGCGAATTCTTCGCCAGATGATTGCTGCATGTTTTCTGACAGGTTTGCGAAGAATTCTGTAAAGGGCGGCGTTGTCCGCTTCTGGATCTGCTGCATGGCTTCAGGAAGTGTGCTAACGGCAAATGCGATTTCTCCCCGTAAGAATGACATGATGCGAGTCAGTTCTGACAGATGGCATATACGCCGCTGCAGTTCATTGCTTATGGAAAATCCCAGGCCTGCACAGGCAGAAAAGACCAGGAGCAGGCCTGTTATTTTCAGCAAATCCCGTAGGATTCTTCTGCCCGGAACAGGCAGGTTCCTCTGTCGTCATATATCTGTGATACTGCACCCACCTGGTTTTTCTGCTCCCCCTGAAGAAGTATGTATCGCTGAAATACATGTTCTCTCATCAGCCGTTCAAGCAGTGGTTTCTGTTCCATTTCCTTAATCGAGCTTCCATGTACGGTTGCCAGAAGTTTGCAGCCGCTGTTCAGGGTCATCTCAATGGCCTGAATGTCATCATAAGATCCTATTTCGTCTACGGCAATGACTGCAGGCGACATGGAACGAAGCAGCATGATCATCCCTTCTGATTTCGGACAGCAGTCCAGCAAATCGGTGCGTATTCCCACATCATTCTGTGGAATTCCCTGATAGCATCCGCCAATCTCTGACCGTTCGTCCACCACTCCCACGGTACATCCCGGAAATTTTCCTGTGCCATTGGAAATCTGCCGGATCATATCTCTCAGCAGAGTGGTTTTGCCGCAGCGCGGCGGAGAAATAATCAAGGTGTGACAGACTTCCTGATTATCCAGCACATAGGGCATGACCGGATCAGCACATCCTTTTACTTCATGAGAAAACCTGATATTGATACAGGAGATCTGCCGAACCCCTTTGATTTTCTGTGCTTCCAGAATGGCTTTTCCGGCCACCCCCACACGATGCCCTCCCTGTATCGTCAAAAATCCCTGCCGCAATTCCTCTTCATAAGCATATAGGGAATATTGTCCCAGACATTCCAGCGTGATTTTTATTTCTTCCGGCGATATTCGATATGCCAGGTCACTGTGGCGGGTGAGCACCCCATTTTCAGTGACAAAATATTCCTTTCCATTCATCCACAGAATCAACGGTCTGTCCGTCCGCAGCCGTATCTCCTGCAATCCATCCGCATCCCAGTCCGCCTTTTGAAGTATTTCCCGCAGTTTCCCCGGAAAAAGGCGAATCACTTCCTCTCGCTGCATGTACATCACCTCTTACTCTACTATATGAGGACAACCGCCATTTATGCAAAATTTCCCCGGGGATAATGTAAAAATCCCCGGGGAAATTTTATCTTTCTTTCGGAAGGCACAGGCAGGCAGAGTATCCCGGCCACAGGTTGAGCGGAATGTATTGTACATGGGCTGTCTCCGGTTCCTCAAGGAGGCGAAGGTCTCTGGTGATTCCTTCTCCGGTATATTTGAGATAGCTCTCTTTCCGGGTCCAGCACTGATAAAAATATTCGTTCTGGAACCCTGATGCTTCATAGGCAGACCATTCGGCTGGATTCATGATACGGCGTGCTGTTCTTCTGCAGTCTTTATCGAGATGGATCTGTATGTCAAGACCAAGGGGCTCTTTTCCAACTGCACAGGCAACGTAATCGCCGGAATGGCTGATGTTAAAGTGTATGTGGGGATAATGCAGGAGATACGGCTTCCCCATAGGTCCCTTTCCTATGTCATCGTCTTGAAGTATCATGGAGTATTCCTGAAAGGCCAGAGATTTCAGCAGTTGCCTTCCCTCCCGTGATGTCCGTAATGTCTTCTCCTTACAGGATTCTCTGTCAGATTTCGCAGTTTTCTGCTCAATCCTGCTCCATCCCAGAACAATATCATCTATCCTTTTTATTTTCACCGTTTTTGCTTTTTCCTTTCTTTTGAGGTGCTTCTTCCAGTTCCAGAAGGAAACGGGATGGTTCTAATTTTTTTCCGAACCGTTCCTGAATGGAGTACAGGTGAAGTTCTTTTCTGGCTCTTGTCATTCCCACGTAGAACATGCGGCGTTCTTCTTCCATATCCGGGTCCATCACTGCCTTATGATAGGGAATACTTCCTTCATTGACATCCAGGATGTATACCCGGTCATATTCCAGTCCCTTTACACTGTGAAGAGTGGAAATTGTAATCGCATTCTTTTCCTGGCGGATTTTCTCTGCCTGTTCTTTCAGTTTTTCTTTATACTCTTCCATGTAGGCAAACCATTCCTGGCAGGTACGGTACCCTTTAGCACTCTCCTGTATTTCCTGCAGAATATCCAGAAGTTCTTCTTCTTTTATTTTCCGGTACTGTGCGTACTCTTTCAGATACGTGTCATACCCGATGGCAAAACGGATATAGTTGATCATCGCATAGGGAGGCATATTTTTCATCATTTTCAGATCGTGTTCGAACTTTTCGATGCGGTCACACATCCACTCTTTCCCTTCATAATACTGATAAAGAATCTCAAAGGGCATTTCTTTTTCATAAAATGCCTCTCTGGACAAATACCGGTTGGGCCGGTTCATCACCGCCAGAAAATCACTTCTGTCTCTGCCACCTAATGCAAGCCGCATATAGGAAACCATGTTTTTTGCGATCCAGTGTTCATATAGATTGGGCAGCACATCCCTCATGGTAAATGGGAAATTATATTCCATCATCCGCTCAACAGTCATACGGCTTCCCACATTGGTCCGAAATAATACAGCAATTTCACTGTAGGGACAACCTTCCGCAAGATCTTTCTGTATCTGCTTTGCCAGCCAGTTCGTCTCCTCACTCTCATTTTCAAAGGTACGTATTTCAATCGGTTTTCCCTGCGGGTTATCGGTTCTCAGTTCCTTCTCAAAACGCTGATCATTCCATCGAATCACATTCTGTGATTTTTCTACAATTTCCCCGCTGCAGCGATAATTCTGATGCAGTACCACCTGCTTCATCCCCGGAAAATCCTTGGGCACATGCAGCATGATTTCCGGTTTTGCTCCACGGAACCGGTAAATGGACTGATCATCGTCCCCCACCAGAAACAGGTTATTTTCCGGAAGGGCAAGCAGCTTGATAATATCATACTGCAGCTGATTGACATCCTGGAACTCATCGATCAGGATGTATCGGAACTTTTTCTGCCATGCTGCCAGAATGTCGGGATGTTTCTGAAATAACTGATAGCAGTAGACCATCAGATCATCAAAATCAAGCAGTCTGCGCCCATGCAGTTTCTTTTCATACTCCTGAAAAATTCTCCGGAATTCTTCATCGGGACAGCTGGCGGAATAATAATGGGTCAGAGGGATACGCCCGTTTTTTACCGTACTGATTTCCCGGTTCAGAGACTCAAGAAGATCATTTTCGTCATCCACATCCATGGATGACTTCTGCAGAAGGTCACGCAGAATCCGGTATCTGTCTTCTTCACTGGCAATATTGGAGGAATTGATTCCATAGGCCTGCCGGAGAATTCCGTAAAAAACTCCATGAAATGTACCAAAGGTGACTTGCGTGGAAGCTTCTCCCGTAAGGTGTAAAAAGCGCTCCCTCATCTGCCTGGCAGCCGCCTTGGTGAAGGTGACCACCAGAATGGACGAGGGAGCCACCTGGTATTCTCTGATCAGTTTCTGTGTGCGGTGAGTGATCACCGCTGTCTTGCCGGAACCGGGTCCTGCAAGAACCAGCAGTGCCCCATCTTTATGGGACACCGCCTGTTGTTGTTCTCTGTTAAATTCCATATTGACTTTATTCCTGAACAGCTGCACTTAATTTTTCAATCGCCGCCTGAATCCGCACAAGACTTTCTTCTTTGCCCAGTACTTCCAGAATCTCTGTGGCACCTGCCGGTGTCATCTGTTTTCCTGAAAGTGCGGTACGAATCGGCCACATAACAAATCCAATTTTATATCCATGCTCTTTTGCATATGCAGACAGCATAGCAAACAGTGCATCGTTGCTGTAATCATCCTGAGCTTCCAGAAGAGGCTTAACCTCCTGCAGAACCTGAAGAGATGATGCTTCCGTACTCTTCATTTTCTTATGGTTATACATGGAAGTATCATATTCCGGAACCTGTTCAAAGAAATCAATATGATCTTTGATATCCGGGAATACTTCGATTCTTGTCTTCACCATAGCAGCTATCTTATGGAAATCCAGATCCTTTGTGATGACTTCTTTGATGTATGGAAGTGCCATCTCATAGAACTTCTCATCATCCATCTTCTTCATGTATTCCCCATTCATCCAGCGAAGCTTCACCATGTCAAATACCGCCGGTGATTTGCTGATTCTGTGGTAATCAAATTCTTTTACCAGCTCTTCCAGAGAGAAGATTTCTTCATCTGAAGATGGGCTCCATCCCAGCAGTGCCACAAAATTCACCACAGCTTCTGTCAAAAATCCCTGCTCGATCAGATCTTCATAAGAGGAATGACCACAGCGCTTGGATAATTTCTGGTGATCTTCATTGGTGATCAGCGGACAATGAACATACTTAGGTACTTCCCATCCAAAAGCTTCGTAAAGACGGTTATACTTCGGTGCAGAAGAAAGATATTCATTTCCTCTGACTACATGGGTGATACCCATCAGATGATCATCGATGACATTGGCAAAATTATAGGTAGGATATCCGTCTGATTTAATCAGGATCATATCATCCAGTTCATTATTCTCTACCGTAATATCTCCATACAGTTCATCATGGAAGGTAGTTGTCCCTTCTGTCGGCATGTTGATACGAATGACATATGGCTTTCCTGCTGCAAGATTTGCCTCAATTTCTTCTTTGGACAGATGCAGACAATGCTTGTCATATACGGTAATCTCTTTTCCTGCAACTTCTGTTCTCAGGCTTTCCAGACGTTCTTTATCACAGAAGCAATAATATGCATTCCCCTGTTCAATCAGCTGCTTCGCATACTTCATATACAGCCCCTGTGCCTGACGCTCACTCTGCACATAAGGACCAACGCCTCCGTCTTTGTCCGGTCCTTCATCATGGACCAGTCCTGTCTTTTCGAGAGTCCGGTAGATAATCTCCAGAGCACCTTCCATGAAACGTTCCTGATCGGTATCCTCGATACGAAGCATAAACTTACCATTCTCATGCTTTGCGATCAGATAGGCATACAATGCTGTTCTTAAATTACCCACATGCATTCTTCCTGTAGGACTTGGTGCAAATCTTGTTTTTACTGTACTCATGTTATTCTCCTGTCTATCATAAATGTCTTTGCTTTCTTCAAAAAAGTGTGGAGTTAATCCTCCACACCTTTGCCTTTCAGATATTCAACTACCTCTCCGACTGTTTCCATATCAGACAGCTCTTCAGCCGGAATCTCAAGTCCGTACTCTTCTTCCAGAGCCATTACCAGTTCAAATAAGTCGAGAGAATCCGCTCCTAAATCATCTTTAAAAGAGGTCTCCATATCAATCGTTTCTTCATCGCAGTTTAACTGTTCTGCAATTATTTGTCTCATTTTCTCTAACATAACCTTATCTGTCTCCTTTTAAAGAACTATTTTGTAATTGTTCAGCAGCCAGAAGATACTGAACAGTTACGAACTTTTGTAGTGCAGCGAAGCCAGACAGCTGAACCGTAACACTAACCTTTCTGTTGGCAGTATATCGGCTCTGACAGGATTTGTCAACCCATTACGACAAATCCGATTCCTGATTTTTGAATTTTATCTGCCGTGACACACTGAGGGCTATCCCCATCTCGGCCATAAGAAATAAAATCGAGGTTCCCCCGTAACTGACAAACGGAAGCGTGATTCCTGTTGTGGGCATCCAGTTGATAACTACACAAATATTCAGAATAACCTGCAGAGCAATATGTACAAAGATTCCGCTTACAATCAGTGTCCCATAAAGATCCGGAGCGTTCTGTGCAATGAAAACCAGACGATACAGGAGATATCCAAACATCAGGAACAACAGAAGGGCACCAAATACCCCCAGTTCCTCACACACAATAGAAAAAATCATATCATTCTGTGCTTCCGGTATGGTTCCCAGTTTCTGAGCACTGTTCCCCAGCCCCTTGCCGAAAAATCCTCCGCTTCCAATCGCATATAACGCCTGCATAACCTGATATCCTCCGGTAGACATGTTATCTTCCGGATGAAGCCAAGCAAGTATACGCCTGATACGGAAATCTTCACTGGTGGTCATCGTTGCACCCATATACGCAACCACACTGCCGACCAAAGCCAGAACACATCCGCCGGTAATCAAAAATGGCTTAGTCTTCGGATGAGCAATAAAAATCATCATCACAGCGATCCCACCGATAATAATACCAGTACTCAGGTTATCGGTAAAAAACAGAGCACCCCCACCCTGAAGAGCACCAAGGAACAGGAGAAAAAACACCGCATTCAATGTTTTTACCTTCCTGCCCATCTTGATAATGACCACAGGCAGGTATATGATCACCGCTATCTTCGCAATCTCCGAAGGCTGGAACTGAACACCGAACAACTTCAGCCACCGCCGGGAACCAAATGCTGTAACGGCAAGCGGAGAAAAACGAACCAGTGCCATCAAAATCAGAGACACCACAAATGCCAGACCGGAAATCGGGATCAGCAAATGATAATCGAAGCGTGACATAAAAATGGCCACCAGAATAGCCCCTGCACTGATCATTGCCTGACGGCGGAAATAATACATATCATCGCCCTTAAATTTCAGCTGTGCCTCATAAGCACTGGTGCTGTAAAGCATAATCAGTCCAAAACATATCAGCAGAATAACTGCTGCAAGCAGATTATAATCATAGTAATCAGTTTTTTTACGAATACTATGCTTTCTCCCCTTATTACCCTTCTGCATGCAATAACCTCTCTTCTCATGATGTCTTTCGCACTAGTATAACACTTTTTCCGCAAGAAAAAAACCTTTTCTTGAACCATTCTCATATTTTTCCATATGATAATCACAAATCGACTAAGAAAGGATAGCTTTTATATGATGGATAACTGTAGAACCAATCAGCCAAAGCCTGATATCTGCAGAATGTATCGTAATGCAGACAGTAACTGCAGATACAACTCAGCCAGAATGAAATCTGACCGGGAACAGCCCTGTACTCCTTCCTGCGAACCATCTAAGACCGCCATGATATCTGATCCGCATCCACTTGCAATGGCTTATGTGCCTTCTCAAAAATATCATACTGCATTTTCCCTCGCCGAGGGATTTTCCCGGGGTACTATCTTCCCGGAACTTTGTAAACCATTCTGCGGAAAAGGAGGAAGATGTCGATGAGTTCATGCAGCTGCAGTAATAACCCCTCCCGTGAACAGCTTCTGGATCAGATCAATCGTTCCAGTTTTGCCGCCTATGATATGCTTCTTTACCTGGATACTCATCCCGATGATGCAGAAGCCCAGGCATATTATCACAAAAATGCCTGCATCCGCAAAGATGCCATGCGGGAATATGCCCGCCAGTATGGTCCGTTAACGATGGATCTGATCGATGACACCCGCAGTGACTCCTGGGAATGGATGAAGCAGCCATGGCCATGGGAACTCAATAAGAAAGGCAGGTGTTAGTCTATGTGGATATATGAAAAGAGACTGGAATATCCCGTAAATATCACAGAACCCAATCCGGATATTGCCATGCTGATCATCAGTCAATACGGCGGCCCCGACGGCGAAATCGGAGCTTCCATGCGTTATCTTTCCCAGAGATTTGCCGCACCCAACCGGATGTGTATGGCGGTACTGACGGATGTGGGCACGGAAGAACTGGCTCATCTGGAGATGGTAGCCACGATGGTTCACCAGCTGACAGCCAACCTTACCATGGATCAGGTTGAGAATTCTCCGTTCAGTGCCTACTATATCGACCATACTGCAGGTGTATGGCCCCAGGCCGCTGGTGGTATTCCATTCAATGCCTGTGAATTCCAGTCCAAGGGGGATCCGATCACAGACCTCTTTGAAAGTATGGCTGCAGAACAAAAAGCCCGAAGCACTTACGATAATATTCTGAGAGTTGTCAAAGATATACCGGAAATTGCTGATCCCATCCGCTTCCTGCGGGCACGTGAGATTGTACATTTCCAGAGGTTCGGGGAAGCATTGGAATCTGTTCAGGAACAGCTGAATTCCAAAAACTTCTATGCATTCAATCCGAGTTTTGATCCGCCATGTACTGCCAGCTGCGAGAAATGTAAGTAAAGTTTACGCCCAGGCCCGGAAAATACTGGACTTCCGGGTCTGAGCGTTCATACTCGTCATTCCATCGGTTTCTGATAGAATCTTCCCGACAGCTGATCGGTCTGCAGTGTATTAACAAATGCTTTAGGGTCTGTCTGCCGGATTGCATGGACCACTTTTTTACACTCTGCGCTGGACACTACCGAGTACACCACATTTCTTTCGCAATGCTCGTAGGAACCTTCTCCTTCCAGAACAGTAGCTCCATGGTTGCTGATATCGTCAATCACCTGACAGACATCCTGCGGTTTATTTGTCACGATAAACAGAGTCTTTTTCTGATACTTCTGATATAGCATATGAAGCATCTGTGTCGACACAAACTGGAACACGATGGAATACAATGCCTTGTCCCAGCCAAACAACAGTCCCGCAGCGGAAAGTATCACTACATTCAGACCTAAAACCATATTCCAGGAATCCATTCCCTTTTTATCTGACATGTAAATCGCTATAAAATCGGTTCCGCCCGATGTAGCATCCACGCTCAGACACAAACTGATAGCCACACCATTGATAATTCCGCCAAATACACTGATCAAAAGGGTATCATAGGTAATCACATAAGCTGGTATGATATCAGTCAGAAAACCAGTCAATACAATCATCAGACATGAATACATGGTAAACTTCTTCCCGATAAAACGAAATCCTATGTATACCGGCACTGCATTTAAAAGAATGTTGACTACTGTATATGGTATCACAATATGAAAGTAAACCTCTGCAACATGCTGGATCAAAATTGTAAGTCCGGTAGCTCCGCCGGGATATAATCCTCCCGTTCGCACAAAGGTCTTAATATTCAGTGCCATAATCGTTGCAGCCACACAGATGACCAGCAAACGTTTTCCATCTTCCTTAATTTGAAATTTCATTGTTTTCCCCCATTTTTCTTACATGTTTTTTACTTTTTTGTGCAATTCGTTCCTTGTTTTTTCTATCATTCATAAGTAGAATATCCTTAGTCTGAAACAGAATGGAGATTTATTATGGAACAGCAAGCAGCTCCCGTCCACGACAAACGTGAATATTTATTTGATAATTATAAAGTATTACTGATCGTCCTGGTAGTCATCGGACATTTCATCGAACCCAGTTACGATCAGAACCCCTTCCTCTATGAACTGAAATGGGGAATTGTTGCCTTTCACATGCCGGCCTTTATCTTTATCTCCGGTTACTTTTCCAAACGGATTCCTTCTTTAAAGAAGCTGGTACAGAGTCTTGTGATTCCTTACTTTGTGTATGAAATCATCTATTATCTGCTGTACACCCTGATTCTGGACAAGGATACCGGTCTTTATTTTACCAGACCCAAGTTCTCCCTCTGGTATCTAATGGCACTGTTTGTATGGCGCATTCTTGGTCCTGTTGTTCGAAAAATACCCTGTCATATGGCATTGTCACTGACACTGGGACTGCTGATCGGTCTGATTGATCCGGATAATTTTCTCTCCATTCCGCGCATCATATTCTTCTTTCCGTTCTTTCTTGCAGGACTGGATTTTGACAGTTCCTGCCTGACCCGTTTCAGAAACAGAAAAGGATACCTGACAGCTATAGGCATCCTGGGTGCATTTGCGGTATTTCTGTTCACGGATTCGCTGCATGATCAGCTCTCACCTAAGATTTTCTATGGACGTTACTCCTACGAAAGTCTTGGTATGGACAACGTAGAAGGACTCATCGTTCGGATTTTCTGTTATGCAATTTCTTTTCTTTTGATTTATCTGTTTATGCTGGTACTGCCTGCGGAAAAGAAATCCTGGTCATACCTGGGAGAACGCACCATGGCGATTTATATTTTCCACGGTTTTGTCTACAGCTGCCTGAAATACGGTTCATCTGTTCTTTCTTCCGTGGAAAGTAATCTGGAAAGCATTCTTCTGGTATGTTTCTGCCTGTTTCTGGTGTGGCTTCTGTCACGGAAACCTTTTGTCTCCGTGACAAACAAAATCGCACACCTCATATGACTTATGAATGCAAAAGAAACTGGTGCAGAGTTTCTACTGCCCGCCAGAGCACAGCCTCGTAAAAATCAAATTTTCCATTATGCAGGGGATGGTTTTCTTCCCCTGTTCACTGCTGCTCCAGTGTGCTGCTTTCCCTTTCACGCTAATATCCAGCGTCATCTGTTCCTCTTTTCAGCCATTCTTCTGGGCGTCTATTTTTTCCGCCAGATCATTCAGATAAACCCAGCGATCCATTTTTTCTTCCAGCAATGTTTCTGTTTCTTCTTTTTGTTTTGTCAGTTCATTTAACTTGCCGGAATTAGTGGCATTTTTCATAATTTCATCATCCAGTGCGACAATTTTCTCTTCGAGAGCTTCAATCTCACTGTCGATGGTTTCAAATTCTCTCTGCTCTTTAAACGTAAATTTTAATTTGACCGGCCGATTCTGCTTCCAGGTCTTTCCGGAATCAGCAGATGCCTTACTCTGTACCTTTTTTCCACCGTTATCATTTACATCGGAAAGCTTTGTGCCATCCATGCCGAATCCGGCACCTCCCCGGGCTTCCAGATAATCTGTGTACCCGCCTTCATACTGAGTGATATGACCTGCGCCGTCAAATTCCAGTATCCGGTCAGCTACATTATCCAGAAAATACCGGTCATGGGAAACCATGATCACAATTCCCATGAAAGAATTCAAATAATCCTCCAGAATCGTCATGGTTGGAATGTCCAGATTATTTCCCGCCTCATCCAGAATCAGTACATTGCTGTTCTGACACAGCACACCCAGAAGATACAGTCTTCGTTTTTCACCTCCGGACAGCTTGCCTACCGGTGCATACTGCATATCAGGCGTAAACAAAAAACGTTCCAGCATCTGAGAGGCACTAATCCGTCCATCCCGGGTCTGAATATATTCACCGATATCCTTCACATAGTCAATCACCCGCTGAGAATCATCCATATGTTTTTCTTCCTGAGCAAAATATCCGATCCGTATAGTATCTCCCACTTCGATCGTACCGGAATCCGGCGTTTCAATACCGGCCAGCATTTTGACAAATGTTGACTTTCCGCAGCCGTTTGGGCCTACAATTCCCACTTTCTGATTTTTGAGGAAAATATAGCTGTAATCCTCCAGGATAACTGTATCTCCAAAAGACTTGCTGACGTGTTCCAGTTCCAGCGTCTTTTTCCCCATTCTTGTCTCGATGGAATCCAGCTCTACCGTCTGATCCTGCACCGGTGCCTGTCCGTTTTTCAGTGCCTCCAGCCGTTCCAGACGGGCACGCTGCTTCGTCGACCGGGCTCGGCAGCCCCGTTTCGCCCATTCCAGTTCTATCCTGAGAACACTCTGCCGTTTTCTCTCCGTGGCCAGTTCCATCTCTTCCCGCTCCGCTTTCAGTTCCAGAAAACGGGAATAATTGGAATCATAGCTGTACATCTGTCCCCTGCTGATTTCCAGGATTTTATTGGACACCCGGTCAAGAAAATATCTGTCGTGGGTTACCATCACAATGGTTCCCCGATAGCTGCGCAGATAATCCTCCAGCCAGATAATCATAGCCTCGTCCAGATGGTTAGTGGGTTCATCCAGCAGCAATACATCAAAATCAGAAGCCAGTACCTTTGCCAGTGCCAGTTTCCTTCTCTGTCCCCCTGACAAGTGTTCAATGTTCTGGTCATATTCTGTGATTCCCAGACGCTCCAGATTACTCTGCACCTTCCACTCTTCTTCACAGTCCTGAATCCAGAATCGGATTGTAGCTCCCGCAGGAAACTCCGGATTCTGCGGCAGATAAGCAATCTTCAGATTATTCTGACGGACGATCTGGCCTTCATCCGGCTCCTCCAGCCCGGCAATCATACGCAGAAGGGTCGTCTTTCCCGTTCCATTGATTCCCACAATCCCAATCTTATCTCCTGCATGAATCCCAAAAGAAGCATTCTGGAAAATGGTTTTTTCTCCAAAAATCTTACTGATATGTTCTATATTGATGATATTCATCCGAATACTCCCCTACTTCATCACATCGTGAATGACTCTCGCCGCATTTTCATAAGCCATTTTTTCGATCATTCTCCCGGAAAATCCCGCCTTGCTCATCGCATCAAACAACCGGGGCATCTGATCCGGGCTTCCGATTTCCAGATTGCCACCGATACCGTCAAGATCACTTCCCAGTGCCAGACAGTCTTCCCCGCCTTTATTCCAGAGATGCTGCAGATGGAGAATCATATCATCCACCCTGCTGTCACTATTATGAATGTCTTTACCGAGAAATCCCGGTGCAAAGTTCAATCCGATCACACCGCCTTTTTCAGCCACGATCCGGATCATTTCATCTGTCAGGTTGCGGGGATGAGGCGTGAGGGAACGGCAGTTAGAATGTGAAGCCACAAAAGGTCCTTTACAGATATCCGCCACATCATAAAATCCTCCATCCGAAAGATGGGATACATCTACCAGCATACCAAGCTCTTCCATCCGTTCAACTGCTTCTTTTCCAAAAGCAGTCAATCCTTTGCTCATCAATTCCTCATCAGGAGAATTGGGAAATCCCAGACAATTGGCATAGTTCCAGGTAAGGGAAATCAGCCGCACTCCCATATCATAATAACGTTCCAGCTTTTCCATACTGCCATTGATACTTCTGCCGTCTTCCAGTGTAAGAAATGCTGATATTTTGCCATTTTTCAGATTTTCTTCCAACTGTGCACCATTCCGTGCAAATGCCAGGTTCTTTTCATTTTCCTGTATGCTGTTATGTAAAATTCCTGAGAGCTTGTTGATATAGACATCATCTTCAGGAATCATCCGACCGGAATTATTTTTCTCTGCTTCGGGGAGCATAAAAATTGCAAAAAACTGTGCCACAGCTCCTCCTTTTTTTAATCTTTCTACATCGATCATTGCCTCTGGCATCACATTGATCTGAGTCTTTTCTTTTTCAAATGCGGCAAGTAAGGTGTCGCAATGCAAATCAATATACTTCATCATCTATCTCCTATTTTCTTTCAGTGCATAACTGGGGGACAAGGCAACCTCATGGTCACCCATCCCCCAGTCACACACTTTATGCTTTATTCAGTTTTACTCTGCGTATTTCTCCGCCTGTTTGCGAATCAGCTCCAGGTCATCGAAATAATTAATCTTCATCGCTGCTTTTACTTCTGACAATGTCTGTGAAGCAGCCTCGCGGGCAGCTTCTGTTCCCTGTTTCAGAATATCATACACCAGCGGAATATTTTTTTCATATTCTTTTCTTCTCTGGCGAATCGGTTCCAGCTCGCTCTGAATGATCTTATTCAGGAACTTTTTCACTTTCACATCACCGAGACCACCTCTCTGGTAGTGCTCTTTCAGTTCATCCAGGTTTGTATAATCCGGCAGGAATTCCGGGAAATGCTCCGGTTTACAGAAAGCATCCAGATAGGTAAATACCGTATTTCCTTCCAGATGACCGGGATCAGACACCTGTACGTGAAGCGGATCCGTGTACATACCCATGATCTTCTTCTGCACTTCCTTCGGATCATCTGCCAGATAGATGCAGTTGCCCAGAGATTTACTCATTTTGGCTTTTCCATCTGTGCCCGGAAGACGCAGGCAGGCCTGATTATCCGGAAGCAGTACATCCGGCTCTACAAGAACCTCACCATAAATGGAGTTAAACTTGCGGACAATCTCACGGGTCTGCTCAATCATTGGAAGCTGATCTTCGCCTACCGGAACTGTCGTTGCTTTAAATGCGGTAATATCTGCGGCCTGACTGATAGGATAATTGAAAAATCCCACCGGAATGCTGGCTTCAAAGTTTCTCATCTGAATCTCTGACTTAACGGTAGGGTTCCGCTGCAGACGGGATACCGTTACCAGATTCATATAATAAAAAGTCAGTTCTGTCAGTTCACAAATCTGTGACTGAATGAACAGATTGGATTTGGCCGGATCGAGACCGCAGGACAGATAATCCAAGGCTACCTCAAGAATGTTCTGGCGGATTTTTTCCGGATTATCAAAGTTATCCGTCAATGCCTGTGCATCTGCGATCATAATGTATATTTTTTCAAATTCTCCTGAATTCTGCAGTTCCACCCTTCTTCTCAGTGATCCCACATAATGTCCGATATGCAGCCTCCCTGTGGGGCGGTCTCCTGTAAGTATAATTTTTCCCATTTTATTTCCTCCTGATATCTATGATTGATGTACTGTTCACTGCCGATTCTCGTAACTGTTCAGTACCTTCACAGTTACGAGCAAAAATCCAATGTAAATTCATACCTCTAATTTATTATTATAACACAGGATTTCCAAATCTGCACCATTCATTTTGTCGAAACCTCACTTTCTTTTTATTGTTTTACATAATTTTTTCGATTTATTTACCTTTTACAATATTTTTTCGTTTTTTTATTTTATTTTGTGCAAATCACTGGTAATTTTCCGGAAATAATTGTATAATACCTATTAACAAGTTAGAAAGTGAGGGTTTATCATGAAGCAAAATAGTATGTTAGCAATGATTCTGGCCGGCGGCCGTGGATCTCGTCTGCATGACCTGACCAATAAAGTAGCAAAACCAGCCGTTTCATATGGCGGTAAGTACCGCATTATCGACTTTCCCCTCAGTAACTGTGCAAACAGCGGTATTGACGTAGTCGGTGTGCTGACACAGTACGAATCAATCCTTTTAAACAGTTACGTGGCTGCAGGCGGCCGCTGGGGACTTGATGCAAAAAACAGTGGAGTTTATGTACTTCCACCCCGTGAAAAGGCTGATGCCAATCTGGATGTATATCGCGGTACGGCAGACGCTATTTCACAGAACATCGATTTTATCGATACATATGATCCGGAATATGTTCTCATCCTTTCCGGTGACCATATTTACAAGATGAATTATGCAAAAATGCTGGCAGAGCACAAAGAACAGAAAGCGGACGCTACCATTGCCGTTATCGAAGTTCCAATGAAAGAAGCCAGCCGCTTCGGAATCATGAACACTGATGAAGAAGGCCGTATTGTAGAATTCGAAGAAAAACCGGCGAATCCAAAGAGCAATCTGGCATCCATGGGTATTTACATCTTTAATTGGAAGCTTCTGCGCAAGATGCTGGTAGCCGATATGAAGTCCGAAGATTCTCATCATGACTTTGGTAAAGATATCATTCCCGGACTTTTAAATGACGGCAGGAAACTGATTGCCTACAAATTTAAAGGTTACTGGAAAGATGTGGGAACCATCGATTCTCTGTGGGAAGCCAACATGGATCTGCTGGATGCCAACAATGAACTGGATCTGAGTGATTCCACCTGGAAGATTTATACAGAAGATGTGACAACTCTGCCGCATTATGTGGGACCGGATGCTAAGATCAAACGGGCATTTATCACACAGGGCTGTATCATAGAAGGTGAAGTTACGAATTCTGTACTCTTTACAGGTGCAAAAGTCGGAGCAGGTGCAAAAGTCATCGACAGTGTTCTGATGCCGGGCGTTGTTGTGGAAGAGGGTGCCGTGGTTACACGTGCCCTGGTAGCTGACAATATTACTATTGGAAAAGGTGCAGTTGTAGGAAGTGCAGACAGCGAAAACATTGAACTGGTTGCAAAATGCGTGAAGGGGGTAGAATAATATGGCAAGAGCATTTGGAATTGTAAACTCATCCGGAAACCATATCTGGGTAGAAGGTATGCAGGACTACCGCCCCATAGGTGCTTTCTCATTTCTTGGAAGATATCGTGTGGTTGACTTCCCGCTTTCCAACATGAGTAACAGCGGTATTGACCGTATTCAGGTGTATATCAGAAGAAAACCACGTTCCATGACAGAACACATTGGATCAGGAAGACATTACAATATCAACTCCAAACGAGGCAAAGTACAGATTCTGTTTTCAGAAAATCAGTCTGAAAACAGCATTTACAACACTGATATTGCTGCTTTCCTGGAAAATATTGAAAGCATCGAAAAAATGCATGAAGAATACGTAGTGATCGCACCAAACTACATGGTTTATACAATGAATTATAATCAGCTTCTGGAAAATCACATCGAATCCGGTGCTGATATTACTCTTCTGTATCATTCTGTAGATAATGCAAAAGAAGCTTTCCTGAATAGTGATATTCTAAACCTGAACCGTCAGAAAGGTGTTCTTTCTATTGAAAAGAACCGCGGAACAGCAAAGAGCAAACATATCTTCATGGACACTTATGTTATGAAAAAAGATTTGTTCATTGACCTGATCAAGAAAGCAAAAGCGATTTCTTCCATGTATACACTGGCTCAGATCGTCAACAGTTCTATCGATGATCTGGATGTCCGCGGAGTAGCTCATCGCGGTTATTTTGCAGCAATCACCACACTGGAAAATTATTACGAAGCCAACCTGGCTCTGATTGATTTCAAGAATGCAGGCACCCTGTTCAATGAAGACTGGCCAATCTATACCAGAACCAACGACTCCTGCCCGACACATTATTTTGAGGAAGCTGATGTAAAAACTTCCGTAGTTTCCAATGGCTGCATGATTCAGGGTACTGTTGAGAACTCTATCATCGGACGAGGCGTTACCATTGAAAAAGGTGCTGTTATCAAAAACAGTATCATCCTTCCGGATACCGTCATCGGAAAGAACGTTCATGTGGAAAACTTTATCGTGGACAAACATGCCAAAATCACACATGAAAATCAGGTGATTGCAGAACCAGGAAAACCAGGTTATGTAAGACGTGGGGACAGATTATAAATAGAGTAATGAAGGACCGGCTTGTGCCGGTCCTTTTTATACAAAAAATGCTGGGAGAATGTACTTTCATAACCGGATATGCTACAATAAATATATGCTTTTTTGTTAATTTGGAAGGGGACGGAAACTTCATATCATTTTTTCAGAAGCAGGCCGTTCCTCCTCAGCTAGCCGCTAACTGCGACTAAATTGACGCTCAGGAGAGCCTTCGCGCCAAAGTCTCCGTAAGCGTCGGATCTTCGGACTCACTTTCACCAATGCTTCTGAAAAAATGATAGGAAGTTTCCTGGTTTGTTCCAGATGAAACATATTTCCTCTGTGGAGGGGGGCGGGGAGATGAGCTTTTGTCACAAGAATTTCTTGTGGTTGATGGAAATTCCGTATATAATTATGTCAGATTTATTGGGTAGTTAGAAAGAAGAAAGGGGAGTTTGTTATGCCAACAACGTTTACGCATGATGTATTTGGGAAGGATGTATGGAAATTACTGCCGAAGCAGCTGAAAGGGATTATCCGTGAGAATGAGGAGGTTTACAGAATCGGGCTTCATGGACCGGATATTTTCTTTTATTATTATCCGTTTATGAAGAATAAAACGAATCAGATTGGGCATCGGATGCATAGAGAAAATGCTTCTGAATTTTTTAATCGGGCGATTGAGACTTTTCGGAAGGAACCATCTGAGCCGCTGGCAGCCTATCTGCTTGGTTTTGCATGTCATTTTGTGCTGGACAGTACCTGTCATGGGTATGTGGGAAAATTTGAAAGGGAAACGGGAACGACACATGCAGAAATTGAAACAGAGCTGGATCGTTATTTTATGATACGGGAGAAGAAGAAACTGTATCATTATCTTCCGGCAGGGGTGCTGAATCCCAGTGAGGAAAACTGTCAGGTGATTCAGAAAGTATTTCCCCAGACCAGTGTGAAACGGATTCAGCAATGTATTGGCTGGCAGAAATGGTATGACAAAATGCTGACCTGCAGGCGTCCTGCTCGTGAAAGAATTATCTTTGGGGGAATGAAACTGCTGGGATGTTATCGGTCGATGAAGGGGCAGGTGATGAGCCGTACACCAAATCCGGTTTGCGAAGAGTCTACACGGGAACTGGTGAGACTGTACCAGGCAGCACTCAAAGGAGCACCGGAAGTGCTGGAGAATCTGTTTGAGTGTCTGTATGGGAATGAGAAATTATCGCAGAGATTTGAGAGGAACTATAATTAAACACTTTGAGTAAAGCAGGGATGTATTCAGTGTTCGCTTTGGTGTTGAATGGTATCTAATTTGTTTCAGAATAAAAACGGAGTAAAAGGTAAGTGACCCGATCAATTCCGCCAGAGTATGACAAAATACAAAAATGCATATTGTAATACTGCATATATTGTGTTATAATGTATTTGTGTTAACACTTACTTAGGATAAAACTCATATATTATTTTGCATTTATGAGTAAACTGATTAGCCTGTTCAGAATGATTTCTGAACAGGCTGTATTATCTTAAGAAGGTGGTGTATGATAATGGGAGAGAAAGACACAATTACAAAAGATTATATGAATGATCCTTACATATTTGCGGATGCATTCAACTATTTCCTGTATGGTGGAGAACAAGTGATTATGCCTGAACAATTACATCCGCTGGATACCACAGTGATCGGTGTTCCGTATGGTGCAGATGATGCAGGGGTTCCCGTACAGAAATATCGGGATGGAATGAAGATTTAAAGGAAAATCATTCCGCCGGAAGTCAGAAAAAGTAAAAAGAAACCAAATAGTGGAGAGTATTTATCGGGATTTTACAAGGAAGACAGATTGCTGCCGGTCATTACTCTGGTAGTATATTTTGGAGCCGACCATTGGGATGGACCAATCTGTCTGCATGAGATGCTGAAAAACACAGATAAAAAGATGTTGTGTTTTATCCCGGACTATAAAATTAATTTGATTACTCCGGAGGGATTGGAAGAAAATCAGCTTGATCAGTTTCATACAAGTCTGAGAGAAGTCCTAAAGTTCATAAAATATTCAAAAGATAAGAAAAAACTCTATCATATGGTGGAAAATGATCCCAAATTTCATAGGATAGAGCAAAAAGCAGGGAGAGTGATTAATGTGACAACAGGAGCAGAAATAAAGATGGATGAAAGCGAGGAATATGTGGATATGTGTCAGGCAATTCGGGATATAAGAGAAGAAGGAAGGCAAGAAGGAAGGCAAGAGGGAAGAAATGAAGGGAAGCAGAGAGAAAAAGAAGATATTATTCTTCGGATGTTAAGAAAAGGAACTTTCACGTATGAAGAAATTGCGGAGTTGATTGGAGTTTCTGTGGATAAAGTGAAGGCAATGGGAACACAATTAGGGAATTGAGTAACAGAAAGAAATCAAGAAAAAGTTTCGCCCGTACCTCGTATTTTTGATTTTGCGGGGTATGGGCAGAACTTTTTCCTGTATAGACCCTATCGTCTGCTACATTGCATCTGAATACTTCGCATAGTAGGTATACGTGAAAAAATGAATGGTAAAAATGTACAAAATATTCAGAAAACAATAATATATAGAAAATAATCACAGAAATAATAAAAATAATTTTGAAAACATATTGACAAATCAAAAATAATAGTGTAATATAAACTCAACAAAACAAAAGAGAAACAAAAAAAGAAAATTTAAGTAAAGGAAGGTACGGACCACCAAGAACTTAAAGTAACACCTCAAAAACAAATTTAATGAAAGGAAGGTACAGACCGCCGAAAACGTAAAGTAATACCTCATAATTTAAGAAAGGAAGGTTACCCAATGATAGAACCTGTAAATTAACAGTGAGTATCGAAAAGTTAATATTCGGTACTCACTTTTTGTTACAGTTCAGACAGCCACTATCCCATGCCGTACTGTTCCTGATAGGCTCAGTAAGATATTCTTGGGATTCTCAGCCTACGTTTTTCCTAAATTGGTAGGATGAAAATGTGAAAACTAAGAAATGAAGCCTGCCCAAAGACCCAAAAGGTAGGACGGAAAACCAAATAACAATTGTTTGAGCCTACCATGAATCATTCGGAGCAGAATAGTTGCTACCTGAACTGTAACCACTTTTTTTCTGCTATTTTATACACTTTTACCTTTTCTCTTGAAAAAGGGACAGGTTTCGTTTATACTATATACGTTATACGATTAAGAATCAAAGGAAGGTACAGTATAATGGGATTATTAAAACAGTGGAGAGACATTGCTTATTCACAGCAGACAGATAAAGGGAAACTGCAGAAGTTCTGGGCTAATTATTTTATGATTGAAAAGGGTATTTATGAACAGCTTCTGACCAATCCGGATGAAATCGTAAGAGGTACGGTAAAAGAACTGGCAGACAAGTATCAGGTAGATGTCATGACGATGACCGGTTTCCTGGATGGTATCAATGACAGTTTGAAAGTTAAGAATCCAATCGAAGAGATGGAAGAGGATACCGAGGTTAATCTTGGATTTGATAAAGAACTCCTTTATAAAAATATGGTTGATGCGAAAGCAGACTGGCTGTATGAACTGCCGATGTGGGATGAGATTTTCACTCCGGAACAGAAGAAAACACTTTATATGGAGCAGAAGAAATCCGGCACAATCATCAAAGGTTCTAAAGTCGGAAGAAATGATCCCTGTCCATGCGGCAGCGGTAAAAAGTATAAGTTCTGCTGCGGCAGATAAGAGTGACAAGAGGGCGTGTATCGTCCTCTTTTTTAAGGAGTGAAATATGCCAAGTGTATTAATCATTATGGGGATTGTGTTTATTATCTATTATATCGCCTGTGTATTGTATGCAGGGCTGGGAGCTTCCTTTATCTGGATCTGGCTGGTCGGAGGTCTGGCTCTGGTGGTGCTGGGCGGTACGCTGCTTGTCTGCAGGAAACATGGAATCATTTTGCAGATACCATTTTCGGCCAAGTGTTTATTTCAGACGGCGATTGCCTGTATGGCTGTGATTTTCCTGATTGGGGAAGGCTTGATTTTTTCAGGGATGCTGCAGAAAGGGAGACCGGATCTGGATTATATCATTGTGCTGGGATGTCAGGTGAAGGGAGAACGGCCCAGTAAGGCTTTACAGGAAAGGCTGGAGATGGCGAAGGATTATCTGGAGAAGAATCCGGATACGAAAGCTATTTTGTCTGGAGGCATGGGAACGGGAGAGATGATTACGGAAGCAGAATGTATGTATCGTTATCTTGTGGATGCCGGTGTTGACAGCAGGAGACTGTTGATAGAAGATACTTCTACCACTACATTGGAAAATCTTCAGAACAGCCAGAACTTTCTGGATAAGGAAACGTGTTCGGTAGGAATCGTTACCAATAATTTTCATGTATACCGAAGTGTGGCACTTGCAAGAAAAGCCGGGTATCTGAATGTATGCGGGATTGCCGCTCCATCCAGAACCATTCTTCAGCCGCATTATCTGGTGAGAGAGTTTCTCGCACTGATGAAAGAAATTCTTAAGAAGAATGTATAATAAAAAAGTTGACATTATAGTCAACTTTTATTATACTACAAGTGTACTATATGAAATAGTACACACAGTGCGGCGTGGCGTTACTGTTTACTTGCCATGATTCCGCATGGGAAAGGAGGAGTAGTATTGATTGTCATTGATTATCAGGATCGAAGACCGATTTATGAGCAGATTGTCGAGAAGTTTCAGGTGTTGATTTTGAAAGGAGTTCTGGAGCAGGGAGAGCAGATGCCTTCGGTGAGAAAGCTGGCGATGGATCTGGCGATCAATCCCAATACGATTCAGAAAGCCTATAGTATGCTGGAGCAGCAGGGATATATTTATCCGGTGAAGGGACGGGGCAATTTTGTTTCTGATAAGGCGGCGCTGGTTCAGGAAAAACAGAAGCTGTACTGGAAAGAGTATCGGAATATGCTGCAAAGAGGAAAAGAAATAGGTATTTCCAAACAGCAATTTGTAGAGAAACTAGATTATTTTTGGGAGGAGGAGTATCATGATTGAGTGCAAGGAAATCAGTAAGTCCTTTGGCGGAATCCGGGCAGTGAACAAACTGAGCGGAACCATCCGGGAAGGAAGTGTATTTGGTCTGGTGGGGACCAATGGAGCAGGAAAGAGCACCTGTCTTCGGATGATGGCCGGGATTTTGAAACCAGATGAGGGGAGTATTCTGATTGACGGAGAAGAAGTATTTGAAAATGAAGAGATGAAAAGCAAGGTGTTTTTTATTTCCGATGATCAGTATTATCTGCCCAATGCCACGCCGAAAGATATGATGGAGTATTATCGGATATTTTATACCTGTTTTGATGAGAAGCGGTTTTCAGAACTGATCCAGAAGTTCGGACTGGAGATGAACCGGAGAATTCATACATTCTCCAAGGGTATGAAAAAACAGTTGTCGGTGATTCTGGGTATCTGTGCCAATACCAAATATTTATTGTGTGACGAGACCTTTGACGGACTGGACCCGGTGATGCGTCAGGCGGTGAAGAGTATCTTTGCCATGGAAATCCTGAATCGGGATTTTACCCCGGTGATTGCTTCTCATAACCTGCGGGAGCTGGAAGATATCTGTGATCATGTGGGGCTTTTGCATAAGGGAAATATTCTGGTATCCCGGGATTTGGAGGATATGAAGATTAATATTCAGAAGGTGCAGTGTGTGCTGGATGAGGAAAAACGAAAAGAGCTTTTTCAGGAACTGGATATTATGCAGTCAGAACAGAGGGGAAGCCTTCTCACACTGACTGTGCGGGGAACCAGGGAAGAAGTTCTGCGGAAAGTGGAAGAAAAGGAGCCTATTTTTTATGAAATCCTTCCACTGACGCTGGAAGAAATATTTATCAGTGAAACGGAGGTGGCCGGTTATGACATCAAGAGTCTCTTGGTATAAAATGGTTACAAATGTAATGAAACGGAGACTGTGGTATGGTGCGATTGCAGCTCTGACGTTTTTTCTGGCATATCCGCTGAATGCCATGGTGCAGTTTGCAAGCAAATCAGAGATAGAAAACATACAGTATTACAATGCTGAAGAAATCCAGTATCAGCTGCATAATGTATGCCTGCGTTTTCAGAGCCTTATGGCCGGAGGCGAGGTGCTTCCCTATATTGCTGTGCTGGGAGTGGCCTTGCTGGGAGCGTGGAGCGGTCTATACTGGCTGCATTCAAAAAAGAAAATGGATTTGATCGGAAGCCTGCCGGTACGGCGTGAGAAAATATTTCTCGCTGAAAGTATTTCCACTTTGCTGTTGTTCTTTATCCCTTATCTGGTAAATGTACTTCTTGCACTGGTTGTGGGGGCTTCCAAAGAGATTCTGACAGGAACAGCGGTGCGAAATACATTCCTTGGTATGGGAATTCATTTGTTTTTCTATGTGGTGTTATATCTGACGGCAGCGGCTGCCATGCTTTTGACGGGGAAAATATTGACGGGTATTCTGGGAACACTGGTATTTCTGGCAATCGGACCTGCAATATATGGATTATATTACACCCTGCCGCAGGTTTTCTGGAAGACTTATATCAGTACAGAAGTTGACTGGATGAACGTATTGCTTGACCTGTCCCCTGCCGCAGGTTTTCTGTCAGTGTACAATCGTATCAGTTATTGGGCTTCGGTAGAAGGAGTAGAGCTGAATATCACTGCTCCCATGGTGACCGTGCTGATTACTGGAATCGTGATGGGAATTCTTTGCTTCTGGCTGGTTAAAAAACGTCCGTCAGAAGGAGCAGAATCCTCCATGGCATTTCCAGCAACAGAGGGAGTGATTAAAGCAATTATTCTTTACCCGCTGTCACTGGCAGGCGGCCTGTTCTTTCAGGCACTCGGTGATTTCAGAGGAAATGTAACACCGGGAACCGGCTGGTTCTGGTTCGGAATTGTATTTACTTTATTGCTTGGAAGTATTATTATTGAAGTAATATACCATTTTGACAGGAAAATGATATTTGCCCACAAGAAAGCTACGAGTATCTGCACCCTGGCTGTACTGGCGACAGCTGCATTTTTCGATTTTGACCTGATTGGCTATGACCGCTGGATACCGGAACAGGAAGAGGTGACCAATGCTATTGTCTTCGACTGGATCAGTTATTCAAATGACTATCCGGATGGCAGTAAAAATAGCCAGGAATATCTGAAAAACCATATGGAAGAACTCAACAGCGATTCTGTGCTGGAGATGGTCAGAGAGGCTGTGGAAAATCTGGGACCGGACGGATGGCAGATGGATGGCGGAACCAGTGTGACGGCCTTGTTCCGGATGAAAGACGGAAAAATAAAAGCGCGAAACTATGTGGTCTCTGAGGAAATGTTTGCTCAAAGCCAGAGAGAATTGTATGAACAGAAGCTTTATCGTGAAACTCTGTATCCTTTGCTTTTGACAGAACCGGAAAATGTAAGAATAAATGATACAATGTACGAGTGGGGAAATGATGACATTTCTCTGCTGGGACTTACCGGCGAAGAACAGACCCGTCTGATTGCCATTTATCAGGAAGAACTGGGCAGTCTGAGTTATGACGAGATTGTTGATGGAAATCTCTATGGTATGCATTTCCGATACAGGGAGAATGAGCGATATATCAGTGGGGATTATCAATTGAATGAGCATTTCGTTAAGACGATAAAATTTCTCACGGAGAAAGGTGTGCTGAAAGGATAGCACATTCCGGTCAGTGGTATAAATAACAGACTGAGGAAAAGACATGAAGAATATATTGCTGATTGCAACCGGAGGAACGATTGCCTCTGTCAATACCGATCATGGACTGGTACCCGGAACAAGCGGGAAAGAAATCCTTTCTTATGTACCTGAGGCAGAATCTGTCTGCCATATCGATGTAAAACAAATATTGAATCTGGACAGCACCAATCTTCAGCCGGAGCACTGGCTGAAGATTGTGCACGGAATTCAGGAAGTATATGAACAGTACGATGGTTTCGTGATCACTCACGGAACTGATACCATGGCTTATACGGCAGCGGCATTATCTTACCTGATTCAGAATTCCGCAAAACCGATTATTATTACAGGGGCACAGAAACCAATCAGTGCCCCTATTACTGATGCGAAGAAAAATCTCATGGACAGCATTCGATTTGCTGCCCGGGACAATGTGAGCGGCGTGTATATTGTATTTGACGGAAAAGCGATTCTGGGGACCAGGGCGAGAAAGGTTCGCTCCAAAAGCTACAGTGCCTTTGAAAGTATCAATTATCCAGTGGCGGCATTTATCGATGACAGGAGAATCCTGCAATATGTGGAGGAAAATGATAACCACAGCCCGGTTACCTTTTATCATGAAATTAATCCCAGAGTATTCCTGCTGAAGCTGATTCCCGGCATGGAACCGGACATCCTCCGTTATATCGGTGAGCGGTGTGATGCCATCATTATCGAGAGTTATGGGGTGGGCGGAATTCCATTCTATAACAGAAGAAATTTCCTGGAGGAACTGAAACAACTGACTAAGAGCGGAAAAATCGTGGTGATTGCCACACAGGTGATGCTGGAGGGCAGCGATGCGGAAGTATATGAGGTTGGTTTTAAAGCTGTCAATCAGTACAACATCCTGCAGGCATATGACATGACCGTGGAAGCGGCGGCAGTGAAGTTGATGTGGATACTGGCTCAGACTCACCAGTTCGAAGAAGTAAAAAAACTGTTTTACCACCCGGTCAGCCATGATATAATGAGCGTTAGCGAGCGGGAGTAAGCGAAGCTTATTCATCGCGAGCGGCGAATGGCGCCCACCGGAGTATCCGGTGGGATAATGAGCGTTAGCGAGTGGGAGTAAAGGAGGTAATATATGAGTTTTGCGATAGTGACCCTAAAAAAGGGAGAGGGCCGTACCTTGAAGGCGGGCGGTGCCTGGATTTATGATAATGAAATCGGAAGTATTACAGGTGATTTTACAGATGGTGATATGGTTCTGGTACATGATTTTGACGGATATCCCATGGGAAGAGGATTTATCAACCGCAATTCCAAGATAAGGATCCGTATGATGACCAGAAATATTCATCAGGAAATTGACGAGGAATTTCTTCGCATGCGTGTGAAAAACGCCTGGGATTACAGGAAGAAAACCGTGGATACGGGAAGCTGTCGGGTGATTTTCGGTGAGGCGGATTTCCTGCCGGGTCTGGTGGTTGACAAGTTTTCTGATGTGCTTGTGGTACAGTCCCTGGCACTGGGAATTGACCGGCTGAAAGAAACGATTATTCGTCTTCTGAAAGAAGTACTGGCAGCGGATGGTGTTATAATCCGTGGAGTCTACGAGAGAAGTGATGCCAAAGTCCGGGAACAGGAAAGCATGGAGCGTGTGAAAGGATTTCTGGGGGAAGAGTTTGATACGCTGGTGGAGATTGAGGAAAATGGTGTGAAGTACCAGGTGGATGTGAAAGACGGTCAGAAGACCGGATTTTTCCTGGATCAGAAGTATAATCGGCAGTCCATTCACAAATTATGTAAAGGTGCAAAAGTTCTGGACTGCTTTACACATACCGGTTCCTTCGCTCTGAATGCGGGCATTGCCGGGGCTTCTTCCGTACTTGGCGTGGATGCCTCTCAGCTGGGCGTAGATCAGGCCACCGTGAATGCAAAGTTGAATGGTCTGGAAGACAGAGTAAAATTCATCTGTGCGGATGTGTTTGATCTTTTGCCGAAACTGGAAGAGCAGGGAGAAAAGTTTGATGTGGTAATCCTGGACCCGCCGGCATTTACCAAATCAAGGAATTCTGTTAAAAACGCAGTAAAGGGCTATAGAGAAATCAATCTGCGGGGAATGAAGCTGGTGAAAGACGGAGGTTATCTTGCCACCTGTTCCTGTTCGCATTTTATGACTTACGAGCTCTTTACACAGACCATCGGGCAGGCTGCGAGAAATGTGCACAAGCGGCTCAGACAGGTAGAATTCCGGACACAGGCACCGGATCATCCTATTCTTTGGGCAGCAGATGAATCATACTATCTCAAGTTTTATATCTTTCAGGTAGTGGACGAAAAGTAAGGGCTTGAAAGTTGCTTAAATACGGGGTTTCGAATAAACGCATGAACCGGGTTACAGTTCACATAAATCATGATTAAATAAGGGAAATGGGTTGACATTTCCCTTATTTAATGCTATGTTTTAGTTACCTTATATGACTGACGGAAGTGGATGAACCACGGGGAGTATAAGGAGCATGAAGCCGACCGTCTGGGCATGATAAGCTCGGATTGCAGGCTTTTTTCTTTTTTATCAGAGAATGTAGCTGCAAGCAGCTGCGAGAGAATAACTATTGTACAATGATACAGGATGCAAAGGAGAGAAATGTTCATGAAGATGATATCACTGGAACAGGAACTGAAAGGGAATGCATACCCGGGAAGAGGTATTGTGATTGGAAAGTCCGCTGATGGAACAAAGGCAGTAGCCGCTTATTTCATCATGGGAAGAAGTGAGAACAGCCGGAATCGTATCTTTGTTGAAGAGGGACAGGGAATCCGTACACAGGCATTTGACCCGTCCAAACTGGTAGATCCCAGTCTTATTATTTATGCACCGGTGCGTGTCCTGGGAAATAAAACGATTGTAACAAACGGTGATCAGACCGATACTATTTATGAAGGCATGGACAGACAGATGACTTTTGAACAGTCACTGAGAAGCCGTGAATTTGAGCCGGATGCTCCGAACTATACACCTCGTATTTCCGGCGTGATGCATATTGAAAATGGAAAATACAGCTATGCCATGTCTATTCTGAAGAGCAACAATGGCAATCCGGATGCCTGCAACCGTTATACATTTGCTTACGAAAACTGCGTGGCAGGAGAGGGTCATTTTATTCACACCTATATGGGTGACGGTAATCCGCTTCCAAGTTTTGAGGGAGAACCGAAGCTGGTATCTATTCCGGATGATATGGATGCATTTACTGATATGCTGTGGAACAGTCTGAATGAAGATAACAAAGTTTCTCTGTTTGTTCGTTATATCAACATTGCAGATGGAACTTATGAGACCAGAATTATCAACAAAAATAAATAAGAGGAGAATTGAGATGAAAGAATTACTGTTAAAATACGGATGTAACCCAAATCAGAAGCCTTCCAGAATTTTTATGCAGGATGGAGAGCTTCCAATCAAAGTATTGAGCGGCAGAGCCGGATACATCAACTTCCTTGATGCGTTCAACGGATGGCAGCTTGTTCGTGAGTTAAAGAAAGCAACCGGACTTCCGGCAGCAACTTCGTTCAAGCATGTTTCACCGGCCGGTGCGGCTGTCGGACTTCCTCTGTCTGAGGTTGAGAAGAAGATTTACTGGGTTGATGACATGGATGTGGAGTTTACTCCGCTTGCAAATGCTTACATTCGTGCAAGAGGTGCGGATCGTATGTCTTCCTTCGGCGATTTCATTTCTCTTTCCGATGTCTGCGATGCTGCAACCGCACTTGTCATTAAGAGAGAAGTATCCGACGGTGTGATTGCTCCTGGATACACCGACGAGGCGCTTGAAATCTTAAAGCAGAAGAAAAAAGGCAACTACTGTGTGATCGAGATTGATCCAAATTACGAGCCTGCTCCGATCGAGCGCAAGGATGTATTCGGAATCACATTCGAGCAGGGAAGAAATGAGTTACATATCGATGAGCA
>JALERM010000027.1 GCA_022764165.1 Eubacterium sp.
AGAAGGACAAGATATCGTAGGTGAGGAACTCGCCAAACGCATACGCTTATGGAGATTTTGGGAAAACTGCCAAATAGGTGTGATAATAACCGGGGTCGTTGATATAAGAAGCTCTGACTTCTATAAGTCGGAGTAGTTCACTAATAAAAATATCAAACAAAGCGAGAAAAAATCAATAGAAAATAGACATGAATCGACCATATTGTAAATAGCCTTAGAATTAAATAGTTTTTTTGTATGTATATACTTTTCCCACACAAATCCTTTCATCCACAAGCTCATTTGATCTCAGGCTACAGATTATGTAAGAGGAGACTGGTAAACTCCTTTTCATAAGATACAGTCAAGAGGCGGTTAAATGTAAGTTTAACCGCCTCTTGACGTTACTCTCATAAGATTCTTTCAAAATATCTATAATTTTCCATCATTTTCCCTGATTAATCTGTTGTATTTGGAGGTATTTTTTATGAGCCAAAATCTCACTTACCATGTAAATGAATCAAAAAAAAATGATCAGTGTATGCACGAAGTCCTCAAGGATCTTCCGGAATTTGCCAAAGCTTATTTTCGTGCCAAAGATTCCACGACAAGTCCTCGTACTCGGCTTGCGTATGCCTACGATCTGCGTACTTTCTTTCAGTATTTGATATCAGCAAATCCATCATTTCATTGCCGATATCCCAGCGAACTTACCTTATCTCATATGGAACAATTATCCGTCCAGGATATTGAGGAGTTTCTGGAATATCTGAAATACTATCATCCCAATGATGATACGGATCGAACGTTCATCAATACAGCAAATGGCATCGCCAGGAAACTTTCCTGTCTGAAAAGCTTTTTTGATTATTACACACGTATCGGTGCTATGGAGAAAAACCCGGCTGCGTTAGTTCCGATTCCAAAGATCCATAAAAAAGAGATCATCCAGCTGGATCCGGATGAGATTGCCATCCTGTTAGACGGTATCGAAAATGGTTCAGATCAGGTGTCTGCTCATCAAAAAAAATATCTGGACAAAACCCGGCTGCGGGATCTTGCTATTACTACTCTTCTTTTGGGTACCGGAATCCGCATTTCTGAATGTGTTGGACTTGATATTAACAATGTGAATTTCAGGGACAATTCCATCAAGATCATACGAAAAGGCGGAAATGAACAGCTCGTATACTTTAATGAAGAAGTACAGGATGCCCTTGAGGATTATCTGGAGTGTCAGAGGAACAAAATGATTCCTGAAAAAGGGTCAGAAAATGCTCTCTTCCTTTCCATGAAGAATAACCGTATGAGTGTGGATGCGATTGAAAAAATGGTTGTAAAGTACGCCAAAATATTTGTCCCACAGAAAAAGATCACACCACACAAATTGCGGTCAACATTTGGCACCCAGTTATACCAGGAAACAGGTGATCTTTACCTGGTTGCTGAAACTCTCGGTCATTCATCTGTTGAGACTTCGAAAAGGTATGCCGCAATGAAAGACAGAAAACGTATGGCTGCGAATGCTGTGAAGTTACGTTCAGAAAGCTGAAAGGAGGGCGGAACTGGCAATAATTTTTTTTGCGAACCGGGTTCGCTTTCTGCAAAGGTATATGCCGGCTCCTGCTATTGTCAGCCCTATATTATATTTTGGATTTGGGCTTTCAACCATATTACAGATGTAACATATCAAACCTGGAGCTGGTATCATAAGGGAGGAAAGAAAATGCATACATAGTTTTTAACAGAAGGAAGTAACAAAAATATGGACGATGGAAACATACATTGACAATCTGTATGATTTTAAGTATCATACAGTTATAAGCAAATTTAGATGTTTCCATATAATAAGGAAAGGAAGCACATGGGACAAAAAGACACTATAACAAAGAGATATATGTCCAAACCAGAATATTTTGCTGATGCGTTCAATTATTATGTGTTTGGCGGGGAACAGATCATCCGGCCAGAAAACCTGGTCGAACAGGATCCTGTTGAGATCGGGATTATCCCACTGGAATTGTATGACAATGAAATGGTGCAGAAATTCCGTGATGTACTGAAAGAATGTGTCCTGATGCAGGACGAAAAAGTAGCTTATCTGCTGTTGGGGATTGAGAATCAGTCAGACGTCCACTATGCAATGCCGGTGAGGAACATGGTCTACGATGCCCTGAACTATGGCAAACAGGTGTCAGATATCGCACGGCAGCATCGGTTGCAAGGAGAAAGTGGACATTCCAGGGCCGAATATCTGTCCGGATTCCATAAAACTGATGTTCTGAAACCTGTCATCACACTTACGATTTTCTGGAACAAAAAAGGTTGGGAAGGTCCGAGAAGCCTGCATGAAATGTTTCAAAATATCGAACCACAGGTATTGGAGTATGTAGATAATTACAAGCTGAATCTGATCGTTCCCAAAGAGATCAAAGACTTTGACAGATTTCAATCAGATTTAGGCAAAGTCATGAAGTATATCTCAGTAGCAGACCAGAAAGCAGGATATCGGGAAGCATCACAGGATGAGAAATACCGAATGCTCAACCGTGAGTCAGCTGAGGTATTAAATGCATGTATTGATGCAAAAATCACATTTGATACAGAACAGGAGGTAGTAGACATGTGTAAGGCGGTAGAAAGTTTTATCCAGGAAGGTAAAGCCGAAGGTTTAGCTGAAGGAAAAGCTGAAGGAAAAGCCGAAGGAATTGCTGAAAATCAGAAGAATAATGTCACTGGACTTCTAAAACAAGGTATACTTACCATTGAGCAAATCGCAGAAGGATTGGAAATACCTCTGGATGAAGTTCTAAAAATTAAGGAAGAGATAAGTTCTCAAAACTAACAGATATCAAGAAAGTGTGCTCGTTGCGGCACACTTTTTTTGATCTTTCTGATAGTAATAGGCGAACTGGGTTCGTTATCTTTTATATTCCTGATGGAAAACACTTCTCTACTCTCTTTATGATTCGTTTGATGTGCCAAGAGGCGGTTAAATATAAATATGATGTGCAGACCTGAACAAATATCTAAAGACAACATATTGAGATTCTGTCCGAAAAAGTCATGAACTTAGGTTAAATTGTATCGAATTTTTCCCAGTCCTCCCCTTTGCTTCAATTGATCAATCCATTTTACTTAAGTAGCGGTTAAATATCATTCTCATCTTTCCCATAAATATATTCTTCGCAAAAAAAATACCATTTTCTTTTCATTTTTGCCTGTTTTTTCAAACCCATCGCCCATATTAGGGATGATTGGTTAAGGAACAACACTCCTTAACGCCTGTTGCGGCCAAACTGTCGCATATTCATCTAAATGAAATCAATAAGGAGGATCAGAAATGAACGAAAACAGAAATTTAGTTCCAAAAGATGAAAAAAAGAAAAACGGTAAAATTGGGAAAGCTATCGCTGCTGGTGCAGTTGCTTTTGCAGGTGTAGGCATGTGCCTGGCACAGTCTGGTGCATTGGCTTATCTGACTGATTACGATCATGTAACAAACAAATTTACGGAAGGAAAAGTTAACATCACTCCATCAGAGCCAAACTGGACAAATGATCCTGAGGATCCCGGCGATAAAGAGCAGGTAACTCCTGGTGATGTGTTTAATAAGGACCCACAGGTTGCTGCTGAAGCTGATAGTGTATCCCCGGCATTCGTGTATATGCAGGTTAAGATTCCATATGGAAAAGTAACAAAAGTTAATGATGATGGTACTCTGTATGATAAAGATACCAATGGGAACCGTACAACATCCAACCATCTGCTGATCACATACGGTGAAGGTGAACCGACCAAAGATGCACAGGATGATTTCCTGATCGGTGATGCTTCCCTGGTTAATTTTGATGCTGCATCAGAAACACTTGATACTGCTGCTGCTCCCGCTGGACATAGTCTTACCAATAACATCAATAACACAAAAGATGGCTGGACATTGCTTCAGGTTGAAAAAACAGGATTGGCTGCAGGTGATGACAATGCAAATGGCCTGATCAAAGGATATCTGGTATTTACCTATTCTTATAACAGCATGCTGGCGAATACTGATGCGATCAATGACAAATACTCCGATCTTATTGGTGTAACGATCCAGAAGCAGACCACTCCGTTGTTTAACAAGATCCGTATGATCAACGTCATTGAAGGTCAGCTTGATCTTGTGACATATCAGATGCCAATCAAGGTATTCGCTATACAGGCAGCTCATACTGGAACTGGTGCCGATGAAGATGCTAATAAAATGGCTGATAATAATGGTAATGGTATCCCGACTTCTACTGCAGATGTTATCACCCAGGCAAAAGATGCCTATGTGAAATATACAAACCAGAATGCAGACAACGGAACAGCTACCACACTGGTATCAAACTTCGAGACAGCCTGATCTGCCGCAATTGGGAAAAAGAAACATTAACCGGAGTGGGCTTCCTGCTCCGGTTTTCTGTTATAAAAAGGAGGCTTATATGAAACAAAAATGGAAGAGATTCCTTAGTGTTGTATTGATGTTTGTTACTTTAGTCACTTCAGTCCCTATCTATGCTTCTGTAAATGATACTCCTGGTACTACAACAGAAAGTTCGGAAGAAAGCATGGATCCGTCCGCAGATGATATTGTTGAATTTAATCTGATATATGAGGATGAAAGTAATGAAGGAGTGTCTTTGGCTTCTTTGAATAACTCAGAAGAACTCATGATTCATAGTGTACGTTTTGATAGATATTGGAGAGGTAACGTTATAACATCTCCATCAACGAAATTGAATCTGTGTATGTCGATTAAGTATGTTGCAAACGATGGAGCGAATAACGTTGATACTGACGGTAATGCTAGAATGGCGTATTGTCTGGAATGGCAAAAAGGTTCACCAAATGCTGATATGACCATGAAAAACAAATGGACTAATATGAATGTCCACTATGCCATGTACTATGGATGTATGTATATGGACAAAACATGTCGAAATCCTGCATATTCTGCTCAAACCGGTGACTGGCGAGATGATTATGTTGTTACACAGGTCGCAATCCATATATTGAATAATGAGTTCACCTTGGATGAAGGAATTGCAGCAATTAATGAAGCTGATCCAGAGGCTGCATTGGCAAAAGAACCAGGATTAACAAACCTTCGGGGTGTTCAGACCCCTTCAGCAGAAACCAAGACAAAGGTTGCCAATGCTGTAAGGAAACTGGTAGCAGATGCACGTAATAGTGCAAATTACGCTGGTTGGGATCTCAATGATGGATGGATGAAACTGAATGACTCCACGACCACATACGATGTTACGGGTTATCAGGATACTTGGACCAAAAGTTCCGATGGCAACTACTACTCCGGTGGAGATTTCCATATCACGTTCAATTCTATTAATGGACATGACATGCGTGACCAGATCTCTACGGTAGATATTGCGGTTCCTTCCGGTGTGAATGTCAAAAAAGCAGATGCGAAGACATATTCCGATTTTGACTTATATATTTCAGAATCACAATATAGGGAATGGGCAAAGACAGGAAAGGATATTCCGGTAACAGTAAAGATCACAATACCTGCATGGTGGGGATGCGCCGTATACGAGGCAAAAGATACAACAATTCAGGATATGTGTTTGCAAAACTATGTCCGTAGTAGTGGCACTTATACAGTAAGTAAAACTGTAACGCTGCATATTCCGCAGGAGTCGCAGCCTTTTAAATTGGAGGTAACAAAGAAAGATTCACTTACCGGTGAAGGCATTGAGGGATGTGAATTTACAGTATATGAATATAATCCGAATAATAGTAAATATGTTGCTTTAGGAAAACTCGGATGGGATTCTTCTGCAAAAAAGTATACAAGTGATTCTAACTCACAATTAAAATCTGTATTATTAGCTGATTATAGTGATATTGGAAATAAAGGTAAATTCAAAATTGTGGAAACATCAGTTCCAAATGGATATGTTCCTGCGTCAGCATGGTCTAAAGAGTTTGTGGTCAGTCAATCTGATTCTGGTCAGACAATCAAGTTTACTTATACAGCAGAAAATGACCCAACTCGTGTCCTTATAAAGAAAGTGGATGAAAATGGAAACACGATAACAGGGGCACATCTGGAAATATATGATCCTGACAATAAGAAAGTAGCAGAATTTGATTCCACATCCGCGGGCGTAGAAGTAGACAAACTTGTGGTAGGAAAAACTTATACATTAAAGGAAACTACTGTTCCCGCAGGGTATGTAAAATCCAATGACGTTACATTTACTGTACAGGATACAAAAGATGTGCAGACAGTTACCATGACTGATAAGTGGACGGTTACCAAATTTGATAAACAGTTGTACAGTGATAAAATAACCTATGTACCAGGAGCTTCACTGGAACTTCGCACTGACAAAAATAATGCAAGTAGCGTTGTGACAACTGTTACAGGAACGAAAGTTCAGTGGACATCCGGGAGTGGAAACCAAACATTCTATGGAATAAAACCTGGGACCTACTGGCTGGTCGAAACAAAGGCACCAGATGGCTATGCAACAGCTGATCCAGTACAGGTTACGATAACAGCCAGTACAGATAATAAGGCGGCTTTATACAATGATAAAACAAAGATCCTGATCAAAAAAGTAGACGAGAATGGAAATACGATTACAGGAGCACATCTTGTCGTATATGATGCATCGAATAATAAAATAAAAGAATTTGACTCTACTTCATCAGGTGTGCAGATAGAGGGCCTTCTTGTTGGAAAGAAATATACAGTCAAGGAGACCACAGTACCCGATGGATACGTGAAATCCGCGGATGTATCATTTACTGTTTCGGATACAGATGAAGTTCAGACGGTTACCATGACAGATAAATGGACAGTTACAGAATTTCATAAACTTCTACTCTCCAACAGATCGACTTATGTTCCAGGTGCATCATTGGAATTACGAACAAATAAAACCAATGCAAACAGTGTAGTCCGGACAGTTGATGGCATGCAGGTAAAATGGGTTTCTGGAAGCGGAAAACAGACATTTTACGGCATTAAACCTGGTACATATTGGTTGGTAGAAACAAAGGCCCCGACAGGATATGTGACATCTGAACCGGTGCAGGTGACAGTAACTTCAAGTCTGACCAATACTGCTACCATGTATAATGATCCTACTCATGTGTTGATTCGAAAAGTGGATGAGAATGGTGTTGCGATTGTTGGAGCACGGCTTGCCTTGTACAACAGTTACGGAAAAAAGATCAACGAATTTGTCTCTACGGCAGCAGGAGTAGAAATCCAGCTGCTGGAAGTTGGCAAACAATACACTCTGAAAGAAACTGTAGTACCGGATGGTTATGTAAAGGCTGATGATGTTACCTTCACAGTAAGAGATGTTTCCGGTATGCAGGATGTTACCATGACAGACCCATGGACAAAGACAGACTTCACTAAATTGTCTTTGGCCGATAGAACCACCTTTGTTTCAGGCGCATCCCTGGAATTACGTACAAATAAGGATAAGGCGAACAGTGTTGTCACAACGATCACAGGAACAAAAGTACAGTGGATATCAGGAAGTGGAAAACAGACATTTTACGGAATCAAACCTGGCACATACTGGCTCGTGGAAACGAAAACACCTACAGGATACGCACTCTCCGATCCAGTACAGGTAACCATTACAGCAAGCCGAAACAATACAGGCATCATGTATGATCTTCCTTATGCAGATCTGACTGTTGTGAAGAGAATCAGGGCAGACCATATTAATTTTGCGAATGGGAATCCTACTTTCATCTTTACTGTAAAAGGAAATGATCTTCTTGGAAATTACCATGAATATAGTGAATTCTTTGAGTTTACCAAGGATTATGTTCAGCGGAATACGGGAAGTGATGGTTATGTATCATTAAGCTATACATGGAAATCAATCCCTGTAGGTACATCATATAATGTTATGGAAAATGATACAAACCGTTATTATCTGACAGATGTTACTTCAAGGGATTCCAATGTATCGATCAGCCGTCTGAAAAACTCTGCATATGGAGTTCGACCGGAAGATACCTTCCGCGTCACAACAAATTTACAGGCAAAGCTTACAGGAACTACAATCACTTTCACAAATACGAAAAAGGCATGGGGCAACTGGGGACATAATGCGGTTGTTAAGAATACGGTTAAGGTTGTATAGCAAAAAAAAGGAATGGGATAACCATTCCTTTTTTTTACGATAAATTTGCAATTGCAAAGAAAATAAACATTTTTTGATTCGACTGCAAGTCTTCCTTTTTTTACTTATATGGTATAGTATTGGTAGTTGGTTCAGAAGAAAAGAATGCCTGGACGAAAAATGGAAGGAGAAAATGCTATGAGTAAGAAAAAAATGATGAAAAAAATGGCAATCATCGGATTAGCCGCAAGTGTAAGCATGTCGAATCTTTCAAGTATTGCTGCCGCTGGCATTGAGACCATACCTGGTAATGTAAAGGTGTTGTCTGTAAATGCAACCGATACGAAAGCATCAATTTCAAATGATGAAGGACGTTCAAAAAAGGCTTTTGAGGTGACAAAAGCGGAATTTCAGGATTCAACAGAAAAATATTTTGAAGTGGACCTTTCAAATTGTGAATTGGAAAATGGCGACACCCTGCTGGCTGGAGTTTGGAGTGATGCAAACGGCCAGGATGACCTGAAATGGATCACGTTAGTCCCCCAAAATGGTGGTACTTATCATTTGTCGATCAAGATCTCTGATTTTAAATCACATGGTCTTTATTATGTACACATCTATCGTAAACAGAAGGATGGCTCCAAATCATGTGTAGCCGGGTTAACATTCAAGGTTAGCGAGATTTCATCCGGAACTATGAAGCTTCAGGAGCAGGTGTATGAGGAAGGAAAAGCTGAGATCAAGATCACAGGAGTGAAAGCCCCTTCCGGTATCAAAAAGATACGGGTAGCAGTATGGAGCGATCCTGATCAGAATGACATTTACTGGTATTCTGCTGAGAAAAGGGATGATAGCTGGTATGTCGATATGGATATTACCAAATATCATAAAAATAACTGGAATAATTATAAAGCACATGCGTATGCGATGGATAATAACGGATTTGAAAAATTCGTTGGCGGGATCAGTGTTGATTTTTCTGCCAAAACAGTGCCGATTAAAGTAACATTGGATAAAGAGGTAAAAAATGGAACAGTGGAACTGTCAAATGATGATATCAAAACACCAGGATCGTTGAAAAGAATCCGCTGTGCGGTATGGAGTGAAGCAAACGGGCAGGATGATCTGAAATGGTACGATCTTGAGTATGGTACATTATCTAAAAAATGGTCAAAAGAATTCCCTTTGTCCATATTTAAAAGCACAGGAAAGTGTTATATCCATGTTTATGGTGTTAAAGCTGACAAATCAGAAATCTTTTTAGGTGGCAATACCTTTAGTATTCCAAGTCCATCTATTGATGCATCTGTAGTAACGGATAATGCAAATGGATCATTTACTATCAATATGAATAATTTGAAAGCTCCATGGGGTCTGAAGAAGATTGAGGCTGCTGTTTGGAGTCAGGGCAATCAGAACGATCTGAAATGGTATCAGGCAGAAACAGATGGAAATAGTTCCTATGTGATTTCGTCAGATATCTCGAAACATAAATATAATATTGGTGTTTATAATATCCATATCTATATTACGGATAAAACCGGTATCAGGACATGCGTGAAGTGTAAGACAATGGAATTTAAATGCAAGATCGGTACATTAAAGGCTTCTGATGATGACTCAAAAGAGACTACCTATACGGTCAGTATTCCGGTCAGCGAGTACCCAGCAGGACTTAAAAAAGTGCAGTTTGGTGTATGGAGTAACACAAACGGGCAGGATGATCTGAAATGGTATACTGCAACAAAGAGTGGAAATGATTATCAGGCTACTATTGACATCAGAAACCATAAAACATCTGGAACCTATAGTGTGCATGCGTATGGAAATAATGGTTCAGGTACAGCTGTTTTCCTTGCTGGAAATGGAAAACTGATCAACGTTCAGGGAACTGCTTCAGGAAAAATATCTGTTAAAGATGCTAATGAAGCAAAAGGAACCTTTAGTGCTGTTGTGTCAAACTTAAGTGCCGTATCTGGAATAGATACTGTGAAGATTGCTGCATGGTCCCGGAGCGATCAGAGCGACTTGTATTGGTATACCTGTAAAAAACAGTCAGACGGTACATGGGTTGCCCAGATCAATATTTCAAACCATAAGAATCATTCAGGTACGTATAATCTGCATGCATATACGACTATGGGAAATGGGATCGAATGTTACACAGCGGGTACATCATATGAATTCCATGCACAGATTCCTTCTGAGCCAGACAATCCTTCTGAGCCAGATAAACCAACGGAACCGGATAAGCCAACAGAGCCGGATACTCCATCCGAACCTGATAAAAATAAAACAGAACTGATCAATAGCCTTATGACAGCCGGAAAAGCCGCCCAGAAAGCGAAAGATAAGGCTGACAGTGAGGTGTCTGAGGCCCAGAAAGCGGTGGATGAAGCCCAGAAGAAAGTATCTGATGCAGAGGCTGCATGGGCTGATGGTATGTATGGATTCTTTGAATGGATCGGTTCTACTGCTATCACAGATTATAATGATAATAGCTATCGGGTAAAATCTTCCGGTCTGGATGCACTCCTTAATCCATATCATAGTTCGTGCAGTGAAGATCATAACAAAGGAAGCAGGGGCCAGGCTTATGATGCTACTAGTTTCGATAATGTTTTAAAATCACTGGATTATATTGATGAATGTAATGAACTCCGTAAAGGAGAAGGAGTTGGGGAATTGGTTATAGATTTGACTACTCTCGGTGTAGCGGAATCTAACGCTAATACACTTCCTTACCATTATGCACATTCACAATGCATGGGCGGAGAAAACATTACAAAAAACAATGGTACGGAGAGTCCATTTAATGCCTGGTATTATGCAGAAAAAGAAAGTCTGCAAAATAATGGAGAAGCAGGACATTACAAAAATATCATCAATGCAGAATATACCAGTACCGGATTTGCAATCAATTATAAAGGGGGAGAATACTGTTACTCTCAGGTGTTTACTTATGAGACAGATGGCTATACCACATCTCAGCTTCGGACTCTGATTCAGCAGTATAAAGATGAAGTTTATGGCGATTCAAAAACCGCATTGGAAAATGCTAAAAAAGTTCTTTCTGAGAAACAGTCTGTGCAGAAAGAAGCTGACGAACTGCTGACAAAGATCAAATCCGAATTAAAGAATCTTGGAGCAGATCCCAGTTCCATCCAGTCTGGCACAGTAGATAACAGCAAATCTGCTGCAGATCTTCTGGCAGAAGCAAAAAAACTGTATCAGGATGCAGATTCTTTGAGATAACGAGAATTAGGAAGTGTATACATCGTTGTGGTGTGTACGCTTCTTTTTGTACAAAATCGGTGATATAAGCGAACCGGGTTCGCCTGTACTCCTCTCTCCTAAAAATCATTCTTACAGAATCTGATTCCTGTTTTTCTCCAAACCGTATACTTTCTTTTTTCAAACTTCCCTTCCACCCATATTGATAGTGTAATTCGATCCACATCTATGGAGAAAAAAATAAAAAGGAGGAAGAAAATGGCAACAAATAAAGAAAGATATGAGTTTATTGAAGCAATGTTTGATAAACTTGACAGTATATCCGTAGAACGGATCGTCGGGCACTATATCAAACTGATACCGAAAGGAAGACATTGGATGGGGTTATGTCCCTTCCATAGGGATACGAAACTAGGTTCTTTTATCGTAACACCAGACAGAGGTATCTGGAAATGTTTTTCCTGTGGTGATGACTATGCCGGCAACGGTGTTAAGTTCGTCAGCCTGTATAAGCATATCACATACCTTGACGCAGCATTTGACACAGCACTAGAGTTTGGCCTTATCTCATATGATGAGTACAGGAAATATTCAAAAAAAAAGTATGATGCGGATTATGTGAGAAAACTTGAAAAAAGGTATTCTGAGAAAAAGAAAAATATACAGATGCCTAAAAAAGCGAATCCTGTCATCATACATAATGTATACCAGTGCATGAAAGACTGCTGTACCTTGAATCCGGAACATAGAAAAGCCTTGATAACAGAACGTAAACTATCAACGGAAAGAATCGAAAAGGATTACTTTTCATGCCCGACAAATTGGAGACAGAAGGATGCTATTATAAATAAGATCAAGGAAAAATATCCTGTCTATCATGATGATATCCTAAAGACAGTGCCAGGATTTTTCTATGATAAGAAGCATCAAAAACTCACGTTTACGGGTTATAAAGGACTCTGTATCCTGATTCGTAATGCTGAAGGACATATCGAAGCAATACAGATCAGAAAAGATACAATCAAAGAAGGCGATTCCCGTTATGTCTGGTTTTCATCTACATTCGCTTATTATAATGCAAACGATTATGACGGTGGCTGTGGATGTGGAAGCCCCAAAGATGTCTGTTACCCACAGCATCAGGGTAAACATACCTTATGCATTACCGAAGGCCGTTTCAAATCAGAAAGGCTGACGGAATCAGGAAATATCAGTGTTTCTGTTCAAGGCGTTGCATCCTGGCAGGGGATCGAGGAGACGATAGGAAAGATCCGTGATATCCATAATGTATTCCTGTTCTTTGACTCTGATATCCTGGGCAAACATGTCCTTTTCGTTCAAAGCGAAAAGATGGCCGAAAAGATTAAGGAAAGATATCCTGCTCTGCATTTGCGGTATGCTTTCTGGTCAAAAAAGTATGGAAAAGGTATTGATGACTGCATCATTGCTGGTAATATTGAAAAGGTAAAGTTGTATGAACTTCCAGATGCGATAAATATTTGCAATGGAGCTTTTGAAGATGCGTTAAAAAAATACGGTATCACCTGTCTGCAAGAACTAAAGCAGGAAAAAGTGAAAGAATTTGAGTGTTATCTACAGTCCTTAACAGAATCCAGACTTGGATTGTCATAAGGGCTATAATCAGGAGGAAAGAAAATGAAATTTGCAAAAGGAACGAAGGAATGGAACATGTTCGGAGAACTGTATTCTCTGTTCAAACAATGGAGTATAAAGGATAAAATCAATCATAAAGAACTGTGGGCTTCGTGTGTTGAGTTTGGCCATAAATATCGTGAGGAAAAGGATGGATTTCAGTCACTCTCCTATCAGTTGGCTTGTGACTTGCATTTGTTTATCATGACGGAGAAAGGGAACCGGACGTTTACCTTTGATAATGATTCGGAAGAAAAACAAATGTTTACAGAGTTTTATCGGTTATGCCAGAAATACTGGAATCCAGTACCAGAAGATTCCGATGTTTTCTGGACTGAGTGCATCAGGGAATTTACTGCATTTGAGGAAAAATTCTCTGAAAAGGAAGAAGTTGAATTTAATCTTCCGAAAAACTGGGCAATAACAATCACAGAGTATTTTGACAAAAAAACAAAACAATGAGTTGACACCATATATAACACTAAATATAATAACTATCGTAATACTTTTTTCGCATACATCATGTGGTGTATGCGAATTTTTTCTGTACAGAGAATAATGACATGTACGAACCGGGTTCGCCTCTCCTTCATTTTTTCCAATCTTTCACAAATATCCTCTGTCAAACACAAAAAATCGCCCATATTCATATTAAGAGAAAAAAGCGAGTAAAGGAGAGAAAAAAATGCTGATAAAAATGTTGACAGGAATACTGGTGGGAATAGTGGTACTAGCTGTTATCTGTTTGTTCTTTATTTTGATCATGTCTCGCAGAAATAAAGATCGTAGTGTTGATGATATGGAGCAAGAGAAATTTTTGGCAGAATGGAAAAGAAAGAAACAGTGATGGGCGGTAAAGTGAATTGAAGAAAAGACAGAGAATAAAAAAGATATGTATGGTATCAGTCATACTCATTGCAATCCTGTGGTTTATGATAGACTTTACCCGTTTTGAGGTGAAGAATAACCATCTGCAAGCTGAAGCGGGGACAAGTATTGAGTATATCTTGAATGAGAACAACTTACATGATTATATTTCTGTAAGTAGTTTGTTGCAAAACCGGCTGACAATCGATGCAACGGGTGTTAATACGAATCGTGCAGGGGAATATACCATTAAGATCATAAATAATACAACTGGTGAGACACTTAAATTGCCTTTAGAGATCATCGATACACAAGATCCTGTGGTAGAGTGGTATGATTATGTGCCGCAGGTGCCGGTAGGTGTCTCTTTTACTGCTGATATTTTTGTAAAAGAAGCTAAAGATACCGCTGGGATAGGGAAGATCTACTTTTACACAGAAGAGAACGGAAGAGAAACATCATTTACCCCTGAAACACCAGGGGAATATACCGTGCCCGTTGTTGTACAGGATATTAATAACAGAAAAGTGACAAAGGATGTGTCATTTGTCGCAGTGCAGTAAGACCGTTGCTCTTTGCAGCGGTTTTTCTTGTAGGAAACGAACCGGGTTCGTTTTGCAGCCAACGGCATTTCTTTTACAAAAATGTAAAAAATAAAAAAAACGGGGATTTTTGTATAATAAAGTCAACAAATAACATAGGAGGAACTGTGAAGGGTATATATATTTGCGAAAAATGTGGATGTCTCGAAAATACAGCAGCAGGTGGATACTGGAAGAACCGTCGTAATCATGAACCGCTTCAGTGTTCTGCGTGCAATACAGGGAAATGGCATGGCTTGTTTCCCAAGAAATCCTGGCAGGAATATGGTCAGGAACAGTTGCTTTTACTGGAATCACACCAGGATGGTTCCATGCTTAATGCAACAGAATTTTTCAAAAAAAGGGTGCTTGCCGATGGTAAATAATTATATCCTTCTGGTAGAACGATATGGACGTTCTTCATCTGATAAATGCGAAACCGGGAGATACAGGGTTGGAGCAAAAACACAGAAAGAAGCGGTACATTTTTTGCGGGATATCATTAGAGAAGGGAGCATCAAGGTGCATTTTCAGTGTGATCCCAGATTGGAAATGGATGCAGACTGGTTGCCGCACAAAAAGATCGCCCGAGAAAAATATCTCGGGAATGGTGTTTATGAGAGAGATACTTTGAGAAGTTATATGTTGATGTCATCTGATTATTAATATCGTATAGCGTCGTATCAATGGGTCCATGATCGTCATGGGCCTTTTTGTGTTGCCAGAATGTCCTGCAATAAGATGAGAATCGCCCATATTCATGATATCAAAAATATTGGAGGTGTATTTATGTCAGATGAAAGAGAATTCATGGACCAGCTGGATGCTGACCAGCCAGTGAGTCTTACACTGGAAGATTTCCTGATCCTGTCAAATGGGACAGATGATGAAGGGGATCCGTTAAGTGCCGGATCGATCCACATTGGGAAGATATCGGACGGGCAGACGGAGTCTGTAGGAAATTATGAAATACCAGGAGGAATCTATGAGATTTTGATCAGGGACCGTTTTGTACAGATCAATGTTGATTTTCCAAAGGATTCCAGACGTGGACTGTCCCTGGCCAAGATTGCCATGAAAAAGTATGATGAAGTGATGAACACACAGGAAGATTTTGAAAAAGCCATATATGCACTTAATATGGTCATATTCCCGCTGTCCCTGTATGGCCGGCTGTCTCTTGTGTTAGTGAATCCGATCATGTGGGTCAATGGGGAACACCCGGATGATAAGACAATGCAGCGGCTGGTCCTTGTATTTGAAAAAGGAAACTGTCAGTTTGTTACTAATGAAGAGATTGATATCATATCTATCCGGGCGGATATTGAGAGGGAGATCAAACAGCAGTATGAACAGGAAGAGGAAGCTGTACTGAGGATGCAGGAAGCCCAGAGAGAAGCTGATGAAGAGGCCGAGAAAGATGCTGCCAATGAAATGATCATGAACCTGTCAGGACTCAAAGACAATGAGTTTAAGGAAAGAGTCCAACATGAATATCGGGGAAGGATACGCTTTTCCGGTGATGAGAAAAATGGAATAGAAGATGATAAGGAAAGGATGGATGATGATGCTCAATAAAAAATGGTTCCTGATGGCGGGGATCCTCGGATGCCTGTCCCTTCCGCTCAGTGCATATGCCACAGAAGAAATCCCACCGGCTGGGGCTGAAAGTGCTGCCCCTGAACAGGTAACCGCACCTGAAGTATGCCAGATATATGCATATTATTCAGATGGGATACCGGCCCAGATGGGGGACAAATTCTATATTGAATACCAGGATGCAGAGAATGTCCTTTACAGCATGGTCATAGATGCCTCACAGGCTGCACAGTCATCCCTTGATATCGAAATGATACCTGGAATGTATATCATCACAAATGTTACATATGTCGGTTATAACAGTGAGATCCCTGCAAGTGGGTACTGCATGACGACTGATTTTTCCGTGGGAGGTGATGGGATCAATGGCATACAGCTTGGGATCGGTGAGGCACAGGCAGAACGTGTGAACACAGAATACAGGAACACGCTGTATGTAAAAAATGGCCAGACTGTGGCTGTACAAGACGATTCAACAAGCAGCCAGGAAGCCGACGTGGAAGATAATCCTGTTTCTTCAGAAGAAGGGACTGAACCGGTAACAGAACCTGCAGAAGAGACACAGGATACAGAAGATACCATGGCTCCACCAGGAGATTCTGGAGGTGATACCGTTAAAAAAGGAAGTGAAGAAAAAAACAGATATCATATATCAGCCAGAAGCCTGTTGATCCAGAATATCCCAGTATTCCTGATCCTTGCTGCTATCCTTGCTGTAACTATCCGGCACCGCCGGGAACAGAAAAAGATTGACCAGTGAGAAAGGAGCTGAGGAAGATGGCTGAGGAAAGCAGAAAAGAGGATGATAAGAATGGCATCCTTGACAGGATCAACGCATGGGCAGTAAGTAACAATCCATTTGCTAAATTTGTACGTTTTGTAGCAGCGACTCTGTATAGTGGAGGAGTCATTGTCGGAGGATTAGTCACTGGTGTCACGAACACTCTTCTGGGAAGGGAAATAGCCGGTAAGGAACGGGAATATGAACTGCGGAAAAGTGCAGAAAGGGATCTGAAAGAAAAGATAAAGGTTAAGGAAACTCCCAGTGATAAGGAATCAAAGCAGACGGATGAACGCAAAGAAAAATCTTGTGAGGAAATGAACCATGATTCTTTTTTGAAAGGTGTTACATCAGACCTTGCAAAAAAAATGTATCAGGAACTGGGGCTTTCATCCAGATATAACGAGGCTTTGCACAGGCTGGAATTATTCGTGGATGATGACAAAAAGATCACGGTCGGAACCCTTCCGGAAGAGCAGTATATCAATGGGATCTCCAGTTCTCTGTCAGATGTCGTGTTGAACCGTGTCCTTGACCAGGACGGGCTTGCGAAAGAGACCCTTCCGCCTGCCATGCTTCAGGATTATCAGAATAAGGCAGATATAGCTGCCGCATTGATGCAGAGTGCCATGTTCATGCATCAGAATGGACATGATATCCGTCAGGCTTATGACCAGTACAGCAGGGAGCATGGAGACAAAAAGGATGATCCCCAATTTATGCTCCATAACTTTACATTAGGGAAGTTTGTGCACAGGGATGATAACCTGCAAAGCCAGATCCAGATTGCTTTTGAACCCTCCTGTGCCCATGGGATATCCATATACCGTAACGGTGAAAAGCTTGATACTTACAGCATGGATGAACTGGCGGACGGAAAACTTATGGCAGTGGCAGAAAAACTTGACCAGAAGCTGCATGATGCTGCGAAAGCGGTACAGGAAAGGAAGATCATACTTGGTGATATCACAGTACAAAAGACAGGCGAACAGGAATTATCCATCATCAACACAAAGAAAGAAGAAGGTTATAAACTCCCCTTAAAGAGCGAGGAATCACTGGTGGCCGGTATCTCGGCACTGAAAAAAACAGGACTCTTGAAAGCCACGCCATATGAAGGCAAAGATTCGGCCCTTGTCACTACGATCGTACGCATGCTGGATATTCCTATGGAAAGAGGAGTAAAAAATGCAGCGGATCCTGAAAAGGCGAAGATACTCAATACAGTATCTGGAAGATATGAAGCATTGGAAAAAAATCCTTATATTCTGCGGAAAGATAAGAATACCCTGCAATTACTGGAATGTAAGAAAAAGCCGGTATTTATGACAGAATTTTGCATCAAAGCAGGTGATCCAAAGCAGATCACTCGGGCAATGAAGAAAAATGATGAAATGATATGCGGGCTTATCAGACAGAAACTTGGAAAAGATACAGATATTGAGGCGATGGCTGCTGCCTGTCAACAGACAGCTGAAAAATGTTTGGACATGCCATACTGCCATTTAAGGGTAGAAGGACTCAGTGATATTTCTTTGCGTTTTAACAAATCGTCTGGACAGATCGAATTCTGCAGCGTCGAGGGATATCAGAATAAGGAATACCTACTGAAATCCATAGATTATGAAAAAGCAACAGAACATGAGATTTACCAGATGGCAGATATCCTCAGCAGCCAGAAGTTTATGCCTGCCCGTTCAATCCTTGCAGATTATCGGATGTCTTTGGAACCTGCGTGTATACAGGAAGATAGGGAAGAAATGCATGAGGATACGAAAGAAGAGGGAGTGCATGCGGATGACATTCATTCTGAAAACAGTCATGATACTGATTCGCAGATCGCTGAGGAACCAGATGCGATGTTTGATAAAGCTGATGATGAGAAAAACGCAAATTTACCTGAGCCGATACCATTTGATCCGGTTTTGGGAGATGACCTCAATTCGTGGGATGAGGAGATGCACTGATACTTTGGAAATGCAAAGTATCAGCGGAATAATTTCTCTCCTGCAAAATGCAAGCCCATATTAATGCTGTTATAATGTAATAAGAAAAAGAAGAATCTGATTTTGGATGACAGGCTGTTTTGTATGTCAACTATGTCAAGGGAGGGAAATTTATGAGTAAACAGAATATTATGGGAAAATATAACCCTTTGCTGCAATTGTTCTATAATATCATGAGGATCATTCTTTATCCGGTTTATTTGGTAGGAAAGATTCTGAATATGATAACATCTCTGGCAGTGCCGGCATTCGCATTGTTGTATTTGGTTTTTATTATATACGATATTTATACGATCATACGAGACGGCTTTGTATTCCCTTCGGACATTATATTACCGATCGGGGTAGGGATCATTCTGATGTTCATTTGTGCGATACTCGGGCTTATCAGTAATTTTCTCTCAGTTGCTTTTACGATACCTATCAATGGATATTACCTGTTTGTAAAAAAATGCAGGGATCAGAGGATATACAAAGATGTTTATGAAACTAATCTGCAGCGTATTCGCGAACACAACCTCCATGTAGGCCAGTACATCGCAAACCATGCCAATATTCCTTCGTATGATGTTCCTCAGATCGAAGCAGAAATCTATTGTGATGATCCTCATATCTGATCATCTGTCGCAAAATACCCGGTGTATTGCCGGGTATTTTTTTGTGAGAATCGAGAAAGTTACAAATTATCTGCCATTCTTATCCGTATTTTTTTATTTTCTCCCATATTAAATATAAGAATTTTGTAGACTTTGTTCAGAAAGAAGGTATTTTATGGCCACGCACAATTATGTCAGGTTATTGGGAGCGTTAAGAAAACCCCCTAAGATCATATCGCTTGCAAATTCCAGGGCGGCTATGTTCAATATCATTGTGATCAACAAGAGCCGATTTGAAAAAGATACATATTATTATAATGTTCCTACGATATTCACGGAAGATGAGACGATGATCGGCGATATCGTCAACTATAAAGAACATGATATCGTAGAAGTCGAAGGGGTGATCACTACTAAGAATGTGATCAAGGCATCCCTGTGTGAATATTGTGGGCAGAAAAATGTAAAAGAAAAAGCAACGATCTTTGTCGTGACCCCACTGTATTTATGTCTCAGGGAAAGTGGTATAGCAACAAAAGAAGAATCCTTACGTCTGCTGCAGCCCCATGCAGAGATCTCCAATAAATGTTTTGCGATAGGGACTCTTCTTCGGGATCCGGAGCTGATAGCGATAGGAAAGAAAAAAAGAAATACCGTTAGATATCCATTGGCAATACATCGAAAGTATTATATCCGAGATAACCCGGACACCCATAGCGACTACCCATGGGTTAATACGATCGGGGAACAGGCTGAAGATGATATGAGGTATCTTCATGCCGGCAGTGTCGTGTATATCGATGGTTATATTCAGACAAGGAATGCTATCCAGACGTCTGTCTGCAGTCATTGCGGAGAATCCTATCATTGGAAAGACAGTGCAGTGGAAATCATCGGATACAGTGTGGAGTATCTGCAGAATTATTATACGCCGGATGAAGTGATAGAACATGACCCGTTTGATGTCATACAGGTAGAAGGATAGTTTCGAAACAGGTTTTTCCACCTCTTGAATCATCCATATTGGATTTGAAAGTTATTCACATATGGAGATTCTTAGAAAAGGGAGGAAGGAAAATGAACGAACAGGTTAATGTATTAAAACCGTTTGACCTTACAGGTGCTGACCCTCAGTCATTTGCCAAGACAGTGAATTGGTTACAAAAACATACGAAACAGCAGGATTTTTGTACGGATGATATAAAAGTATTATCATATTCTGGTGTAAAAAAAGTAAATGGGAAACATGAAGTATCTTTTTTATCTATTGATCCACTGTATCCTTATGTACAGCACGATGACATTTTGAAATTCGATAAGAAGAAGTTCATTGTCAATCAGGAAATCTATCAAATGATCTATGAATCAGGTCTGGTATTTCTGATCGGTTCACAGATTTTTGTTGTTGACCAGAAAGCATTCGCTTCCATTGGAAGCTTTCTGGACTGCCATGGCCGCATGCTGTATAACGGCTGGATAGGCAGAGATCTGTGCATTGCTGATGCCCTGTCAGATATGGAACATATCAATTTCATTTACCGCGAAAATGACCAGGATAACGTAAAGTTTGTGATCGCTGTGTTGGGAGAAAAACAGGCATATCACAGGATCGATGATAGTGTTGAGGAATGCTTAAATTCCCTGCCAAAACCACATGAGGTAAAAATGTATAAGTGGCAAGTAAAAAATGATGCTGTTTATGTCTGGGAAGATTATCCGAAATATCAGATAGAAATTCATGGCATACAATGGAATTTTGGTATCATGATTTTTAGGCCGGACTTCGTAAGACAGTCGTATCATTTCTCTTATTATGCAAGATTCGATGATATATATATTGTCATAAGGACAGAAAAATTGAATTTTGATAAGAACCCCAAAGAGAAAAGAAAGATACTGAGTAAGGGTTTTCCACAGGATTTCAGTATGTTCCGTTCAAAACTGGATACTCTCCTTTACAGTATTGATTGGAGGAAACAGTATAAAATGGCAATGTTTAACGGGGTCGATCTGGTCGATCGGATTCTTGACCAGGCAGCAATAAAAAAACACATTGGTGTTGCCAGGTATCAGAAGATGAAAAACGAACTGTTAAAACAGCTAATGGTAAAGAAAACGATTCTGGTCTATGATATCTTTATTGAAATATTGAGAGCCGGCAGTCCGTATATGTGTGAACTCAACGACAGATATAAGGAATTATACATGATGAATATCATTAAGCTTCCTGAAATATTGAAAAAAGAATTTGTACATACAAAAAAAAGAGAAAAAACTTTCGAAGGACAGATGTCTTTATTCGAATGCGTAAACAGGTAAGAGAAAAGCTGGAATATTTATTCCGGCTTTTTTTTCTGCAAGACATGCTGTTGCCTGAAAGTATGCTACAATTGGAAGAGAGAGGTGAGAAAATGCGCAGCGGTAGTAATGTAGTCAATTACCCACTACTTGACCTAACGGTCTGAAGTAGGGGCTTGAAAAAGCCGGTTGACTAGCCTCAGTCTGTCTGTGCTTGCAGCAGACTACATCACAATGATCAATACCCTAACGGACGGTTCCCTAATCCGGGTGG
>JALERM010000050.1 GCA_022764165.1 Eubacterium sp.
GCTTTTCGGAACATACTATATTGGATTCAATTAGTGTATTCTCTGTAATTAATCCAACATCTATTGTTGCTTTTCTTTTTGCAGAAGTTTCTAATACCTTTCCCGTATCAAGAAAACAGGCAATTCTATCTGTAAGCTCAATCTTTCCACCCGAAACAGGCAGATTGTTTTCCCTACAAAAACCAACTAATTCTTCCTTCAAATAATAAAAACTTCGAAAAGTTTTTCCATCTAATTCCTTATTCAAATCTGGTCTTTCACTCATTTTCATTCTCTCCATAAACTTCAAATCTTCTGTTGCTTTCAATCTCTCCACAAGACTGAAATTTTCTGTTCCCTACAAATTGGGAGTTATCTTACAAAACATTGCATATTTCCATTAGGCTATTAACAGTACAGTCCGCTTTTTCAACTTCCTCTGTAATATTCCAATATCGACCAAAACCTTGTTTAATCCATATTGTATGCATACCCAACACTTTTGCAGGAATAATATCATTATCTATTCTATCCCCTATCATAACTGCTTCACAAGGTTTGCAATTACTTCTTTCCAAAGCAATCTCAAATATTTTCTTATCTGGTTTTGCAACACCTTCTTCTGCCGAGGCAATAACTAAGTCAATATATTGCAAAACTCCGTGACGCTCTAATCGTTCTTTTGTTCCTAATGATTGGTTTGCAATTATTCCTATTTTATATTGACTACTCAATATTTCAAGACACTTTGAAGCATCTTCATACAGTATTTCATCTTCTTTGTGCCACTTTGTTAATTCAACACCTAATAATTTGGCTGTTTCTAAGTCACCTTTTTTGTTTTGTTTATAAAATGTAATTGCCATTTCATAAACATTAGTATAAGTTGTATTAGCCGAATCAGCTATTTCCCTCATTCTATGCTCATATGCAAGGTGTTCATCTACTATTGTTGAACCTACATCAAAAAAAAGCCATTTAATATTTTCAAACATTTAATTAACCTCACAAATTCATATTTGTTTAATTTCGAAAACTGGAATTTTTTTCGTTATAATACCTTTTCCATATATCCACAAGTAAACGGAAAAAAATCATACTTCTCGGCAACTGTATGCACAAATCCATATTTTTCATACCAACTTCGTAATACGGCGTTTTCTTCGACAATACCTATGTTCATTTTAGTACATCCAAGCCCTTTTGCCTTTTCAAAAGAATGCTCCAGTAATGAATAACCTATCTTGTTATGTCTATATTCTGGCAACACACTTAGATTATTTAATTCGCATTCTTCGTTATCCTTAATCAACAAAGAATAGTAGCCAATAAGACGATTCTTTTCATAATATCCATACATTGGTCTATGCTCACCAAACATATGCCACTCGATTCTTCCTTCATCAGTAGCAAAAGCCGTAAATCTTGCACCATTTTCCTCAGTAATTCCAAATTCATTTGCTACCGTTGCAAAACTTTTTCTTATTACCTCAACACACTGTGGTATATCTTCTTTCTTTATTTCTTGAATCAAAGATCTATCTCCTTTGCACTAAAAATTTGAACTTACTATACTTTTATAAACACAGAATTTAAGTCAGCATTCGTTCTACAGTATGCTCATAATTATCTTCTATCAGTACAAGCGGAAGACCATTTCTTTCACAGCCTTCACGAAACCTTTTGTTTTCACTTTTTAGCAAATCAATTGTACAGTATCCATCATCAACCCGATTTTCAATGCAGCTTTCGTGTTTCATTATTTCAGAATAATGTTCTTCAATATATCCCTCGCTAAAGCATAAACATATGTATTTTATCTCCTGAATATATTCCTTATCGAAATCATTCCTCCAAGAGAAAGGAATATAGCATCCCTCAACAATCATATTCTGCTTATTCTCAACAGCAGTTTTTATCATCTCCCTAGTTACAGGCCAAAGAAAGTCCGTCATCACCTTATCAGGTGAATCCGGCGTCAAAGTTGAATAACCACTTCTAATTAGCCCCATCTTAATATGATCCTGAGAAATATAAGGTATATTCATTTTTTCCATTAGTTTTTGCGCGCAAAACGTTTTTCCGGAATGCGTTGCACCTGTAATAATTATGATCATAAATAACCTTTCGTTTAATAAATATGAATTTGAATCAATCTACTCTATTTTTGTTAGTAACATATAAATGTCCTATTCCAAAAATAACCGCAAATATAATCAACAAAAAGTGTAGCATTGTTATACCACTTAGCAAAAATATACAAGTCGGAATAAGAGCCAACGCTATCTGTTTCCAATAGGCTTTCTTTTTGAAATATAACACCCAAATAGTCCAGTAAGAAATCATTAATAATATGTTGCCAATCATATAAACAATAAAGGCTCCAACAGATGAAAAACCAACTTCTGCTAAACCTATATTAAATACCATTAAAAACATACTTGCATATCGCCCAATTTGTTCTACCAGATTCATGAGCTTATTTGTACATTTATTTTCTTGATTCTTTTCTTTTACTGCATATATGATATTTGGAACTAGTAGTAGAACTACAAGTATTAATCCAAATATATTAAGCCAGCTTATTCCTAGGCTTCCTCCAAGAAATATAGATGTCGGACCATCCGCACCACCAATTATTGAAATACTATTATTCATTACTAACGCCTCTCAATCGCACCGAAAATATGAATTTATTACTTATTCATTTCATCAACTAAGCTTGCTGCTTTTACCGTCATTTCCACCCATCCAGGCACAAAACCACTGCGCAATGCATTTTTTACCGATTTAAGATTTGACCACGCACAGCAGTAAAATGGTACTTTGTCTCTTTCAATTATTTCAATTGCAAGATTACTTGTTAGTGATGAAGCAATTCCCATTCTTCGATATTCAGGCAAAACATCGACACCTATCTGCCACATATTATCACAATCCGCTGAACACGCTGCGAGACCTACAAGCTTCTCACCATCATATGCTCCAACTCCCAGAACATCTAACTCTTTTCTATCTGCACACAATGCATTCCCCCACATTGGAAGATACAAATCTGCAAAATCTTTTTGTTCTAACACTTTAAGGACATAATTGCACTCTAATCTTTTCAATCGTTCCATATCCGGCAAAAAATACTCTGCCATAAAACATACTCTATATCCTTTTTCTTTCATCCGTTCATCAAGCCAGTGCATGTTAGGCGTCTCAAAACAATGATAAAATTCAAACTTACTCAGATATGTTTCAACTATTTCTTTAAATTCATCTTTCACAGATGCAACTACATTGCTTCCATAAGACACAAAATTACAAGCGATAGGTTCTTTATAATATTTTCTTGCCAAAGGTCCAACTCCAGATTTAACAAATACATTTGTATCCTGAAGGAAGTCAGAAACCTTTGCATTTGTGTCATATGCAGATTGCTGCATTGCTATATCCATTATTTCTTTATTCGTCATAACTTACTTCCTTTTTTATTCATTATCCAATACTAAATTATAAATTGTTATCATTCACTAAATTGGAATTTGCTAAATTGAAATCCACCAACACACTCCATATTTGTCAATAATTGTAGCACAACATTTACTCCATGGGAGTTCGCCGATAGGTTCAAGAACTACTCCTCCAGCGCTCAAAACCTGAAATGCATTATGAACTGCTTCTTCTGTTCCCATTTCAAATGCATTAAAGGTCATGGTTTCCCATTTATACTTATGTACAATACTTATATCACAAGGATTTTTTGCTTCTGCCAGTGCCAAAAAACCTTCTCCATTTACAGATAACTCACAGTGTTCATATGCAGTGTTGTCCTCGTTTTTAAATTCACGGGTAATCTCTGCACCAAAAGCTTTACAATATGTTTCTGCTGCTTCAAAACTATTTTTCACATATACTTGAGTATAATTCTTCATTGCATCCTCCACAAATTCAAATTCGTCTCTCATTTAAACACACCGGCTTACTGAAAGTTTCCTCTCTGCATTGCTGAAATATTGAATTATGAATTATATCCCAATTCACTTGGCAAATCGTCCCAAAGCTCTGTTCTTGTCTTATAATTTATAAACGTTGTACATCGTCCTGCCTGTACTATAACACTCTGTAAGGCTTTCTTTGCAAGTTCAAACTGTTTAATATGAACATCTGTATAAACCCGATATCCATTTGGTTTACGTTCAGGTGTTTGCAGTAATCCCCATTCCTCATACTTTCTGACCGTATTCGGATGAAGACCTACAATACCTGCTATCTGGCTCGTGGAATATGTTTTTTCTCCATCTTTCATACTAATCTCCATTCCGCGGGCAAGCCGCGGCACAAATAGTAATGAAAGTATTTCACAACTCTACTCTGTGGCTTAATATAGTTTGAAAGGAGCTGCACTACAAAGCACGGGAGGAGGAGTTGTAAAAACTTTCTCTGTTTTAGACAGCATACTAATCAGTGTAAGTACTGCCTTTTCAAGCACAAATAAGTGGTATCATGAATCCGTACACTAAGAATTGTTTAAGCACTTCTGTTTAATTGTGTGGCAGTACAGTCAATGGCTTCTTATCTTTTTTGAAAGGAGCTACACTATGAAAGTTACTTACCAAACCTGTTGTGGTGTCGATGTTCACAAATCATTTCTCGTTGCCACAATCATCAAAACTGCTGGCGGTATTGAACCTTCTTATCAAAAGAAGAGATTTTCTACCTTCAACAATTCTATTTTAGAATTCAAATCATGGCTTCTTGAAAATGATTGCCATGATGTCTGTATGGAGTCCACTGGTAAATACTGGGTTCCTGTCTTCAATCTTCTTGAAGATCAAATCAATGTTACCATTGCTAACCCTAAGTGGGTGAAAGCTGTCAAAGGCAACAAGGACGATACCAAAGATTCTAAATGGATTGGAGATTTGTTCCGTCTCGGACTTGTGAAAGGCAGCTACATTCCCTGCAAATCTATCCGTATTCTTAGAGAATACACCAGATATCGTTACAAGCTTGTTTCTTGCCGTTCAAGTGAAAAGAATAGATATCAGAATGCACTTACTGTTTGTAATGTCGCATTAGATTCTGTTGTTTCCGATATCTTTGGGAAGTCATCCACATCCATTATCGATTATCTGCTTGAACAATCAGGTACTGTGATTAACCACGAAGAAATCGCTTCCAAACTTCTTAGGAGTCTCAAATCCAAAGAAGACACTGTGATTGAATCCATCGAAGGATATCAGATGACTGATGCCCAGAAATATCGTATGCGCCTGGTCCGCGCACATATGGATTATATCACAGCTGAAATCAATGATGTTGATAAACAGATTGATTTTTTGATTTCTTCTGATTCTAATTATGAAAATGCTATCCAGTTTCTTTGTACCATTCCGGGTGTCAAACGTGATAGTGCAATCACTATCATCTCCGAAATAGGTATTGATATGTCTCAATTCTGTAATTCAAAACGCTTATGTTGTTGGGCTGGTCTCACTCCTGGCAACAATGAGTCCGCTGGTAAGAAGAAATCTGTCCGTATTACACGTGCCGGTGTCTATCTCAAACCTGCATTAGTACAGTGTGCTCATGCAGCAGTAAAATCTGACAAGTCTCCTTACTACAAAAAGAAATACGAATCCATTGTTAAACGCCGTGGCAAGAAAAGAGCTGTTATAGCTATTGCCCGTATGATTCTAACTGCCATCTACCAGATGCTGTCTACTGGAGATGTATGGTATCCAAGCGATCTTTACAAAATCGATATGCCTGCACCTTTAATCGAAAAACAAAAGGCCAAGGTTATCAAACAAGCCAAGAAACTATTGCAAAAGGAAGGTTTGCTTCCTCCTGATGAACCATTGGCTTCTTGAGCTGATTTACTAAATCTATAACCTCAAACAAGTTGCCTGCTTAAGACAGCTTATTTAAGTGTGCCAGTTTATGGCTTTCCTCTACTTTCTTTCACACTACCCCTCCGTATTCTCCCGTATAAATTCCCGTATCATGGTTGCTCTTATTCTGCTAACCTCATTGGCCCATGCAGTATTTTTCTTTCCTCTGTCGCTAAGATAAATGCCGTCAGAAAACTCCCAATGACTTACTTTTCTAATTCTTTTCACTGTAACACAGGTACAGCCTTCCTTGGTCAGAATAGCATGCGCTTTATAATTTAATGGACTGCAAAGAACCAGAATCGTTTTGTCCTGATTTCTAATCTCAGGTTTTCCAAAGAGTGCTCCATCCAGATTCACAGCATACCGTAAGCTGTCATTTTTTAGTGCGGCAAAAACACTACAACAGCCACCAAAGGAGACTCCAACAGAGCCCATGCTGGCAAGCTCGAGCTTTCCCTTCCAAAATGAATTGGACGTGTTTGCACATGCGAGCCACTCCATTACTGTAATAATATCTTCATACCAGAGTGGTTCTAACTGATCAAGTTTTTTTCTCATATCATCAAAGGATTCCGGGCTTTCAAACCGTTCCCCATCCGTATAGGTTACAATTCCTGCCCCATAAGGATGTCCGATGCTAACTACTATATAGCCCGACGATGCCAAGTCTGCACATAACACCGTGCTTTCCATTTCATATCCACACAAACCGTGATTCATTAATACAACCTTCGCCTTTACTATTGTAGTTTTGAATTCCGGTTCCATTCCACAATACGTCCGAACACCATTGTCAATCACATTGGGAGCACTACGCTGATACTGTCCTTCCATATAAGGGTATTCCTTTGTCCAGGACTCAGCCGGATAATAAATGGTCATCGGTACTCTTCTTCTATGAGAATCATCTCCTATTTCTTTTGTTTCATATCGTCTGATTCCAACCTGGCAGTCTCCTATTGCCTGTCGTAGCATCTTACATCCCCCATTGTTCTTTACAAATCATTTTTTTCTTTTTAACGGGAATGCCAATTCCAATAAGTATTCCCATTGCACACAAACAAAATTTAACGAGTGCAAAGTCTGTCCAATCACTATTAGCTGCGTAATCATTACCAAGTTCTAATAGTTTCTTCATAGTGCCTCCCTCTTCTAAAATATCTTCTTCATTTTATTTTCTTCATCGTCTCTGACAGTATAGCCTCTGCATCATATCCTTCGACATCAAGGTATTCCGCATATATTAATTCCGTATCCTTAATTCCGAACATATTTTTTACCAAGTATTTCAAATAGTCATAACTGAATCTCGGATTATATCTTCCGCCTGCAGTGGTAACATAATATAGTTTTTTCGCCCTGCATAATCCCTGCGGGTGTCCATTATTATCGTATTTTGTTACGATGCCTATGGCATAAATATTTTCAATATATGTTTTTAACATAGCCGGAAATGAACCATCCCAATATGGTGCCGCAATTACAATAAAATCTGCTTTTGCAAACTGTTTTGACAGTTCAAAAATACTATCATTATAATTTTCGTTTTCAAGTTGAGAAGCTCGATATGCCAATCGCTCTCCGTTGAGCGGCTTCATCTCCATTTCATTTAGTTTTACCTCTTCATAAGCCCCAACTTATCCAATAGAACTTTTGCTAATCGATTCGTCCTTGACTCTGCCCTTACGCAGGAATTAATATATAAAACCATGTCCCACCTCCATGAATATGTATCCATTTATCTATCTAACCACTTAGCAACACCATCATCATTGTTACTTTCGATGACTCCTGTATCATCTGATTTTCGGACATGAAAAAAGCGCCATACCCATCACCTTTCGATGATGAGTCAGTTCTGAATCAGATGGGTCATACAACATTCCAGCTAGCATTTTTTCCTTTTCAGTCATTCAATAAATCCTCCTTCAAATTCAAATTCATGCGCGCTTTCAATCTCACCGGAAGACTGAAATTTTCAAGTGTTCGACAAATTGGGATTTATAGAATGGATTGTCTAATCCAATTATCGAGAAATTCCATCTGTTCGTCTGTATGAAACCAATGTTCTCCATTGCGCATTACAGTAAGTGAGGCATTCATCTGATTTGCAAATTTAGATATGGTTTCGAATGAAGTCAAATTGTCTTTCTCACCATATAACATATACGTTGGAACATTCCATTCTATCTGATTTTCTCGTACATAGCATAAATAATCCCAAGATAGCGTTTCTCCGAAATCGGTTTTTATTTCTTTTTTCTCGGCAAGTTCGCTTTCATTTACATTCGCCCATAACATCATATCGCATATCAACTTTTCCATATTAACGATAGGAGAAATCAGAAATGCTTTATCAATCTGTTTATCTGAAAGAGAAGATAGGCAGAAGAAAGCCCCGATACTGTTAGCAACCAAAATCACAGAATCATATTTGGCGCTATATGAATCAACGAACTTTGAAAATTCTTCTTTCGCATCCCAAGGATTTTGCGAATGATAATCAAATCCTATAACATCACTTGCGGTGAAAAGTTGTTTGTAATGTTCGGCTTCATCAGCGTTACCACCCTTACCATGTACATAAATAATTAGTTCTTTCATTTTCTTTCCTCAATCAAATTCAAATCTTCTGTTGCTTTTCAGCCTCTCCGTAAGACTGAAATTTTATTCTTTCATACTATTGAAACTGAATTTTATAATACAAATAGTCGCCCGAAAAAGCGGGCTCATCGTTATTTTCTTTTGTATCATATAAAACAAAACCAACACTTTCATAATTCTTCGGTGCAATTAGATTACTATTTGTCAACACTCGTATTTCTTTCAGTCCTTCATATTCTTTTATGCGCCGAACAGCCTCGCTTAATTGAGCTTTCCCAAAGCCATTTCCCTTGTACTTTGCTCTTATACCATTATGCCCTATCTCGACATATTCAGGTCTATTTCTTGGGTCCCAACATATAAATCCTATTGGTTCACCTTTATAACAAGTTACAAAACCATATTTATCAGCAATATCAGGATTATCAAAGAAAAAGGCATCCGACTGCTTCCAGTTTTCATCCCAACAGATGGCACACCTTTCATCAAACGAGTATGCATCCTTTAAAATATCATACATAATACCTCTATTAAAATCGGTAAATTTTCTAAATTCTATATCCATAGCATCTCACCTCCAACTTCAAATTTCGTGTATTCAACCAATTGGGATGTATCTTTTTCTTGCTAACTGCAAATCAATCGTGTCATAGATTGTTATTGTGCCACCGTATTTGTTAATTGCTTCTTCAATTTTTGAAAAGAATTCTATTCTGATTGTTTCTTCGATAGCAATATGGTCTGAATAAGTTCCTAACAGTTCAATATACTCTTTTGCAGAAAAAACACGCTCACGGTGGAATAAAGCATACTGAATATCTGTAAAACCGTATTTTTCTGCAATCAATGCACGGTCTTTTGCTTGCTCTTCTGAATATTCAGGTAATACTTCATGCTTCGCTTTGTTGTGATACTTATTGTAATACTCATCATAAATTTCATCTATTTCTTTTGAAAGTTCAGGCTTACCTTTATCACGATACGGATGATTTGCAAATCGCGCAAAAACTCCACCACTTTTCAGTATGTTCCGTACTTTGTTATATCCAATTTCCTCTGGAACCCAATGAAAGGCAGAGGCGGAAAACACTAAGTCAAAAACATTATCTTCAAATTGTACATTTTCAAATTTATCTGTGATTACCGAAAACCTTATAAATTCCTTGAACTTTTCTTTTAAAAGTTCTGAAAAATGTTCACCATATTCCACTGCCGTCAATTGACATCCTGTTGTTAACATCGGGGCGGTTGCTTGTCCTCCACCACTTCCGATTTCAAGCACATTACTATTTTCATCAATCGAAATGTAATTGAATATTGTTTGATACAACTCAGTAACATAACCAGGACGCAATTTCTCGTATGTAGATGCTACTGTATCAAATGTCCACTCTAATCCCTTGATTATTGGCATAACAACACACCTCCAAATTCAAATCTTCTGTTGCTTTCAAACTCTTTGTAAGCTTGGAATTTATCCTCGCGTTAGTACGAAACGTGGCCCCTCTTCACCTATTACTCCATTTGCAATAAAACCGCATTTTGCAAGCACTTTTTGAGAAATTATATTATCTACATCTGTTTCTGCTTCAATTGCTGTTACATTATTCTTTTGAAGTGCCCACTCAGTTACTGCTTTTACTGCTTCAGTTGCATAACCTTGACCTTGATATTCTTCTAAAATACCATATCCGATTTCTACAACACCTTTTGAATCGAGTCCTTTAAAGCATAAATCACCCACGCGAGTTCCATTATTTAATTCAATATTCCACATTGCATACCATTCCCATTCATCGATATGCTGTAGACAACCTTCTAACATTTCCGAATAAGCAACTTTGAGTTCCTCACATGGTTCTAAAGCAATAATTTCTTCCATTTGTTCTCTCGATGCAGGATACATTTTTATACGTTTTGTCTCTATCATGATAAATCCTCCTATACACTCTACCCATATCTACAAATTCAAATTCATGCGCGCTTTCAATCTCACCGGAAGACTGAAATTTTACTTTTCCTTATATTCATCTGGTATTGCTATTTGAAATGTTTCACACAACAGCATCACATCATGCACATCATTTTTATCGTGTTCATATCCCAAATGAAGCATTACCTGACTCAATGGTTCAATACAAG
>JALERM010000094.1 GCA_022764165.1 Eubacterium sp.
GCAGATGAAATCTGCTCACGGGAGAGTAATACAAAGGCGGTTCAAACTGAAAGTTTCCTCTCTATCAATATGTTAACACTTCAATCTGCCCATTTTCAGGATGTGGTATTCCTAGAACATACTGCATTAGTGTTCCATGGCAAACAACAATCACCGAATCAAAATCCTTATATTTATCCAAAACTTTCATAACACGTTTTTTCATCTGCTCCGCAGATTCCCATAAGCATGTTTCTCCTATCGGATGTCGGCCTTCATTCTCACTTAAGGCTTTATACGACTTTTCCGCAATATCATCCGGTAAAAAATCATATGAAACTGCATCTGCTAACCATTCATGTAAATCCGTTTCAACCTTCATATCTATATTTAACTCTTTGGACAAAATTGCTGCACTATGCAAAGTTCGTCCAAAAGGCGATGCAATAATCAGTTCTGCATTTGCCAGCCTTTCGTCCTTTGCCGTTTCCTTAATCTGGCCAATTCCCTTTTCAGATAATGTCATCATGTTGTAACTAAAGTCTTTGTAAAATTTTTTTCCTGCCATGGATGTATCCATGTGTCCGTGTCTAACAAAATAGAATGTTGTCATGTGTTCCTCTTTTCTTCTTAAGCATTTGTAACAACTTCGTCTCTCTTTTTATCATAATTTCATCGAAAAAATCTTCTGTTTTATACTTTAAATTGGTATCAATTGCTTCATCTAAATGCACGAATCTAAGTATAAATCCCGCCTCTGCTTCATATTCATCCAGTTTTTGTTCTGTTACTATATTTTCCACTTCGCAAAAATAGTAAAAATTTTCCTGCTCAAAAATAGTGTTAGGGGTCTTATTACTTTTTTGACGACGTAAAACACTTCCAAATTCCCTTACTGATTTAGGAATAACAACCAATCCAGTTTCTTCTCTGACTTCACGTATCAATGCTTCTTTTTTATCCTCACCTGAAAGAATTCCTCCACCAGGAAACTTATAGTATTTTTCTTTTTGACTATAAACAAGTGCTATTCTCCCACAATCATCAAAAATAACCCCTCGCGCTGATGGTCTGGAAAAAACATTATCACCTAACTCATAATCATGTAAATCTATTTCAAATAATAGCTCCATAATAACCTCCATACCCAAGGTGAAAATTCAAATTAATGTGTGTTTTCAGACTCACCAAAAGACTGAAATTTTTAGTTCTATCTTGTCAAAACTCCAAAATCACTTTTGTCACCTGAAATGTGTAAATTCTTTCCTCCACAATCCTGAACATGCTATTTAAAACTCCATTGTAAGCCCCACATGAAGTTGCTCCAACATATCTGTCAATTCCTCTTTCATTATGTTATACGCTCTCTCCTTCGTACAATGACCGGTACAAACATAGCTTATTCCCGTACTTTTTATCTTTCGTGCAACCTCCCTTATTTCTGCTTCACTCTTATTGAACAGATGAAAACCACCGATTAGGCCATAGACCTTTTTATCCGGAAATGTTGCCATTACTTCCTGAATGATATTGACCGCACCGCCATGCGAACAGCAATTAATAATGACCAGCCCCTTGTCCGTATCAAGTACCAGACTTTGTTCATGCGAAAAATTATCCGGTACAAATCCTTGCGGAGTTTTCAGATACATCATTTCCCGCTTACCGATTTTCTGCAACCCCGGCGTTTTGTGTGGAATCAGATACACACCATCACACAGCCTGTAATCACCGGTTGCAAATTCAATTCTGTCAGCATAATCCGTTAATATATTTCTCGGAAGCCCAATATACTTTCTGAAAAAGAATTTCTTGGCATAACAGTTTTCTTTTGCTCCTTCTCTGAGATAGAATTTTGCTTTCCTGTTTTCTTTGAAAAAGCACACCATACCGTTTGCATGATCGTAATGAGCATGGCTGAGCGTCGCATAATCCACATCCTCCATGCAAAACCCGAGTTTTTTCATATTCTCGGCAAACAAACCAGATGCCCCTGCATCGACCAATATTTTCTTATCTTCATATTCCACCAATATCGAAAGTCCCCATTCCCCTTTGATATCGCCCTGTGGAATGTTGTCCACTATGACTGTCAATTTTGTTTTTTTCATAATCATTTCCTCATCATATAAAGCTGAAAATTCAAAGTTTCCATTGCCTCATTTACATAGTCAGGCTTTTCAAAATTCTTACTTTTTGTAAATTTCAAATTTTCGTTTCCCAATGTTTTGCTTTTCTAGCCTTTCCCATTTCTCACAATTGATTTTCTGCTTTTTATCCATGCATACAGCTAAAATTGTATTTTCATGCGAAATTCTCCATAACTGTTCCAACATAGCATCCATGGAATTCTTACCTTGTTCCCATTCCACCAAATTTCCGTATGGAACATCCGTAATAATTATATCAGGCAATATTTCCGGCAAAGGCATCGTACAATCCGCTTGGAAAATCTCTGTCGATATATCATTCCCCAGCATAATGCTTAATTTATCGCAACTATCTAATGCCTCCTTATGAGATTCCTTACCATAAGAATTGTAAAGTTCCTCTATCTCTGCTTTTCTCTTTTTCAAAGCAACATCAGTAAGTAAGGATATATTTTTCTTTGCATGAGCTACCATATCTTCATCAATATCACTACCATATATTTTTCTGATATACTTATTTTGAAAATATCCAAGAATTGTAAGGGAATAGCCTCCCCCACAACAAGGGTCATATATGACTAAATCCTCTTTTTTATTCGAACGCTCCAGTGCCCGACCGTAAATTTCAAGCAACAATCGAATCGGGAAATTCGGTATTCCTTTTCCTCCATAAAGAACCCGACCACTTGCAAAATCCTGAAAATTATCATCTTTACAATATAAATATTCCATTATCTGCTTAACCTATCGCTTTCGTCCAAACTCTTGATTTCGTTTTTACACAAAAACCTTTCCATGCACCCAATTTATCACATCATCAGCCACTTCTTTGGGCGATTTCATTGATATATCCAGCAACTCGTACTTGGTATCCCCCACCTGAGTATGTTCCATAAAATAACGATTATAATCGCATGAACTATTAATCCAGTTCTCGTCCGTTATTCCTCTGCCCTCTTGCATACGTTGTCTCAAAGAATCTTCATCCGTAACTAACGCCAAACAAATAATCTCACTAAAATACCGACTGTTGTATACTTTCGGAAAACGGTCAAGGCATCCCGCCATCGTCCACAAAACCAGTGTCCCTGACTGTATAATATCCTTTGAAATATTAGCAATAATTTCAACCCATTTATTACAGGATTCCTCATCATCCCAGTTTATAAAGCCTGTGAAAATATCAGCATCCAATACTACAAAATCAACTTTTCTCCTCATAATCTCAATCGCCGTAGTAGTTTTGCCTACTCCGCTGCACCCTGTCAGAATAAGTAACGGCAAGGATTTAAACTCCCATTCCGCACCGCATTTCGGGCAACGAAGTTTATTTTCAATTATTTCTTTGTCCCATTCGTAATTCCCACAATTTGAACATATCTCAATCATCCTTACACATCTCCAACTTCAAAGTTACTTTTCCTATAAATTGAACTTTAGCGTATACAAGCATTTACGAATTTCATTGGTACATCCATTCTTTCTGCCACTTGCTCTGGTGTCATGCCACTATCCAAGAAACGTTTACAAACTACTTTTATGTTCTCGCCAACCTCAATAATATGTTTATCAGGGTCATAAATTCTAACCACTCGCTGTCCCCATGAATGTTCCTTGATAGGATGGACGTATTCCACATCATACTTTTTCAGTCTATCAGCAAATTTGTCAAAGTTATCCTCTTCAAAATATACTTCAGAACTATTACTACCGAATGAAACGTTGTCTGTACCAATAAATTCATTCCAAGTTTCAAGTGTTTGCAGTGCCAAACCACCTGTCAAAGTCTTATTTGCACCAAAATCCATAATTACATGAAGCCCCAAAACTTTTATATAAAATTCCAATGACTTATTAATATCCGTTACTACCAACATAGGGTTTTTTATTTTCATCTACTATACCTCCGTCAAATTCAAATCTTCTGTTACTTTCAATCTCTCCACAAGACTGCAAGTTAATTTACAGTTCCGTATGAGCAATTTCCGTTCCTTTCTTAAATCGATTCTTCAAGGGCAGATAGTATATCAACATCATGAAAAGCGGTTGCTGCCACGACAAGCCTATGACACACCCAATCAGTTTTATGTTCGCAGACAAAATGCCGACTATAAAGGCAAGAACAGAAGAAACAATAATTAACCATTTGGTAAATATTATCTCAGATTCCGTAACTATGTCTTGCTTTCTGATTGTTGTTACCCTAAGCAATATTGCGAAAATCAGAATAAATATCGTCGCAAACAATACAGCTGAGCCTATCACAAGAAAAATCGTCAATCCGTTTACTCCCGCAACTGTAAGGTTAGCTAATGGTGTAAAATCAGAACCGTCAATATTTATGTTGTCCACATATTTGATTAAATTTTTGCCCAACATTACATTATATATTTCTCTTATATATCCTATTGAAAATATCCAATTAAGTATTGATGCTGCAACCAGCAGAACTCGTCTGACTAAACCTCTGCCCATTGTAATTCCCCCACTAACTTCAAATTTCACTTCCTATTGTACCACGCACATCTCTTACATTCCACTTATATTTTTGTAAAGATTTTGAAAAAGGCGGACTGCTAATCTATAGCAATCCGCCCGAAAAATTACCACACTTCTAAACTATCTTCTGCATCAATCCAAGCTTGCATTTCTCCATCCAACACTAAGCGTGCATACTCCATAGGTTCATCAATCGCAAGAGCATTTAATGCGCACTGTGAATTTGGTGTGATCTTCAATCCTTCCTCCGCCTTACTACAATCTATGCGAAGAAGCATATTATCAAAAGTGGTTATATCTATACTATTGCAGTACTGGTTATATGTAGCATATATAAGTTTCATAGCTTTTCGTCCTTTCGTTTTTATTACAGATAAGCCGGTTGTATTGGTAAATTGTTGTGTGTCCTAGAATTATCCTTTAGAACATGATACACATGTCTCTCTTCTTATCAATATGGGATTTAGTGCATTAGCTATAGGGAAGCGTGTGGGGCATGAAACAGAGAAAATTACTTATCGCTATGCACATTTATTCCCGACTGTGCAAAATGAGATGG
>JALERM010000103.1 GCA_022764165.1 Eubacterium sp.
GAATTATTTGTGGGCTAAATGGTCTGTTTCTCAATAATTTTACATACCTTTGCCAATAAGCGTTCCAAAAATCCTTCGTGTCATGACAACCAGTACTTCACATCGCCACATCAAAAAACGGCTAATCAAAACCGTTGGGGCGCACACGCCGTGCTCCTGTGGCTATATGCAGGGAGGGGAGCTGTATTTTTACATCAAGGACTATCAGGGCAATGTGCGCGTGGTGCTCAATCAGGCTAACCAGCCAGTGGAGATTAACAGCTACTATCCCTATGGTGGCTTAATGGCAGCCACCACCACCGAAGGCACCCAACCCTACAAATACAGCTCCAAGGAACTCGACCGAGAAAACGGCCTCGACTGGTATGACTTCCACGCACGGCAAAGTCTATATTATTGTAGGCAAAATATTAAACGAAAAACAGCAAGCTCTGACAACGGCTCATGAAGCCTTTGGCCATGCTTACTTTTATGAGATATTTCGGGATACGGAAAAAGCCAGCCACACATATAAACAAGAGGGGAGGATGGTTTGGGATGAAGAATTAATGGTGAATGATCTTGAAACGATAAAAATCCCGACAAATATCTTGTTGGAAAAACGTATAAAAATTGTAACAAATATAGCTCAACAGAATTATGAAAGCAGACTTGGTAAATAAGATGATCGTAACGTTGATTTTTATGCTTGCGTCATGGACGAATTATGTATTTGCTTCAGACCAAATAAAAAATGATACTGCGATAATCGCAAAAACTGATACTATCGATTGTTACAGTGAGAAAGTGATTATAGAATACCCCTTATTAAGCAAAGCCAAATATGATAATTATGAAGAAGGCTTTTTCAAAATGATATCTTGTTATCCCGACACTGCAGCCATAGTCTTCCATTTCGGGAGCATGGTGAATTTGCCATTAACAGACTTATCTGACAAAATAATAGAAAGTAGGTTCATATTGGGAAAGGATGTTAGAATCATAAGGGGCTATTATGTGAAAAATGGCAGAAAAAAATTTTTTAGAGAAGACAATTTCTTCCGATATAATATTACGATAGTTTACTATAATGTTGTATTTACAACCGATTATTACTCAATATTTTATAGATAATAAGTCAGAAATATGGTTGTTATTTTTAATTGCACATTCTAAAAGGTGAAGATTTAACGCTTTTATTGATTATTAACTCAAAAAGGACATCAACTTGGGTCGTTTCTTCTCTTTTCCTTGCTATTCGTTTCCGATATTCCACTTTTGTTTTGGTCTATCTCATATGTACTGCAAAGGTATTGATTTTTGTTTGATATTGCTCCTTGCTTGCTCCTTGTCGTAGATTAATTTTCACACAGGAATTTTTGTTCTCTTTCTATAGGGGCTTGAAACAATCCATTTATTGGAAACAATTAAAGACGGAGCTGGTTTGCCCCAGTGCTTTTTAAGAAACAGGGCAATTATTTTATCTCCACAAAGGCTCTTGTTCCCAATTATGAGGAAAGCCTAATAAACGGGTTCTTACTGATGGGTATTTCGATAAAAGCTGCTTGAAATCTGCAACAAAAGTGTTGCCCATAGAAATGGAGTTAAGCCAATACACCACATAGCAGAGTTGCGGATAAAGTGTTTGTTCACGGAACGAGAAATCCGTAATCCATGTGTTTGGCATACGCATAGGCATCATTGGCTTGACAGGAAAGACCCGATTTGACAGTCTTGAATGATGGGCGCAGCAATTACGAAGTACGGGTCTGGGTACGGATTAAAAGGCTAAGTGATTATTTTCAGTCATTTAGCCTTTTTAATTATCTAATTTTTCCCCACAGCTGTCTATTTATATATTTTAGAAACATATTTTTCCGTAAAGTTATGTACCTTTGTCGGCAAATAAAGATATTCTCGTCAAACAAATATAAATAATATAAACATGGGAAAAAACAGAAAAAAACAAATCGTAGTTTTGTGTATAGCTTTAGTTTGCATTTTCATCTTGGTATTTTCATTGTTCCATAAATCAGCGACAAAAGATAGCGCAAATCCTCCTTTAACAAATGTTTTGACTGATAGCATTTCTCAAATTGTCTCAGCTTGTCCTGGCGAAATTGGTGTGGCGGTTATTGTTAATAACAGAGATACGGTTAAGGTCAATAATAAGAGTGTTTATCCTATGATGAGTGTGTTTAAGGTTCATCAGGCATTAGCTCTTTGTAATGACTTTGACAATAAAGGAATTTCACTTGATACCTTAGTAAATATAAATAGGGATAAACTTGACCCAAAGACTTGGAGTCCTATGCTGAAAGATTATTCAGGGCCAGTCATATCATTGACAGTGAGAGATTTGCTGCGTTATACTCTTACTCAGAGTGACAACAATGCAAGCAACCTTATGTTTAAGGATATGGTTAATGTCGCTCAAACAGATAGTTTTATAGCCACACTCATTCCTCGTTCAAGTTTTCAGATAGCTTATACGGAAGAGGAAATGTCGGCTGACCATAACAAGGCTTACTCTAACTATACATCTCCTCTTGGTGCTGCAATGTTGATGAATCGTTTGTTTACTGAAGGTCTTATCGATGATGAGAAACAAAGTTTCATTAAGAATACGTTAAAAGAATGCAAAACAGGTGTAGATAGGATAGCAGCTCCACTTCTTGATAAAGAAGGGGTTGTTATAGCGCATAAGACAGGTTCAGGTTATGTTAATGAAAATGGTGTTCTTGCAGCTCACAATGATGTTGCCTATATATGTCTGCCTAATAATATCAGTTATACCTTAGCGGTATTTGTTAAGGATTTCAAGGGAAATGAATCACAAGCGTCACAATATGTTGCGCATATATCAGCTGTAGTATATTCTTTATTAATGCAAACTTCAGTAAAATCTTAAACTGCACTTGCTTTGATAATTAATGATTAGTAATCTAAAAGCACTCTAATCGTTATCGGAGTGCTTTTAGATTACTAATCAAATTGCTTCTATTATAATTTGAATCCTCTACTTTTTCTTTCTTCCTGTTGCGGCACTCTTGCTCCATATCTAAGCCTGTGCCATTGCTCCCTGAACCAGTCGGCAATCGGCTTCCTGTTTATTGTCAGGTTCAGCCTGCTTTCATCGTCAGGGTCATTTTCCACCCTTAAAATATCATCCTTTATATCAAAGTTCCGCCTGTGTTGCTCGGAATAGATTTTACCGCTACATTTCAGGGCTTCTTTTTTGACTATAAGACTTTCAGTCATTTCTTTAGAGAATCCCAGCATGGCACAAAACTTTTCCATGCGCAGCATTTCCCTGAACATCGGAAACCACCTAAAAGCCTTGTCTATGATTCTGGCGAGCCGTGACAGTTCTTTTTCTTTCATGTCAAGTTCCTGCCTGTGCATTTCTCTGAGATTGTGGATTTGCGTATCATGCTGTTTCTGCATCTGCTGTACTTGGCTCTGCAATTTTTCAATATTGGTGTTCCGTTTTGAAACCTCGTCTTGCAGTTTTTCGTTGGCACGTTCCAGTTCTTTCAGTTTTCCACTCCCGAAAAGAGAAGCAACTCCACTAGTTATGGCTGTCGCTGCCGTGGTGGCTGTCTTCTTTAACTTGTCAGTGCGTATTTCTGATTTCACCTGTTTCAGTTCCTGCTCGGCAAGATTTATCTGTTCTTCTTTGTGCCGTTTGGCTGCATCCATGCGTTGCAGTTCAGCTTTCTGCTTCTCAATGATAAAGTCGTTCCGTTCCAGATGCTCCTTACCAGTGACAACCTTTGACTGCCCGCGTTCCATCAGCAGGATGTCGGATGCAAGGGTCTGCATCTGCATCATGTCATCGTCATTGAGCTTTCGGCTCTTTCCTGTTTCGTGGTTCATCCAGTCGAAAACGATATGGGCATGATAGTTCGGCTTGAACCATCTGTCCCCGACTTTGAAGCTTTCCCTGTCTTCCGCTTCCGGCTGACCGTTCAGCCAATGCCCTTCATCCTTGTGCAGGAAGATTTGCAGCGGTGTGATTCCCCAGCGTCTTTGACACTCCTCACCGAATTTACGCACGTCTGCCAGTGTGGTGTCCGACCTGACAAGCAGCACTCCTTCACGTATGGGGGAGCATCCCGCAATCTTGACTATTTTACCGTTCTTGCCTTTGCGTTCACGCTCCTTTTCCTGCATGGCACGTCCGGTCTTTTCCTTTACCATCTGTCTGATATTGTCATAATGCGTCCGCAAATCCGGACTGCCGAAGTCGGGATTTATCCACTGTTCGTTATCGGTGGATAGTTCAGGAACGACATAGATTCTGGACTCTCCGATGTGGCGCATGTATTCGGCAGTCCTCCTGTTGTGAGCCTCGCTCGATGCGATGTTGCAGGGCTTGATATGTATGCTTGATTTTGTTGCCATAGATACTTGTTTTTTGGTTTGTACTTTATTGTTAGCTTTTCCGCTGTCCGTAAACGCATGGGGTTCTTAGGGGTGCAACCCATAAGCGGAGATTGCAAAGAGAGGGTCACTCTTTGCTCTGGGTTCTCAGGGGAGAAACGCCCTGAGTGGGTTATTAGGGTAAAACCCTAATCCTCTCGGGAGAGCCCACAACTACGTAAGCGAAGCGTGTAGTTATAGTGGGCTATATCAATGGCAAGCCATTGTCCGACACTACAACCTCCGGTTTCCGCTCTCCTCCGTTAAGGAGGGTTTCCGTCACCGCTGCCGATTAGGGATGCACTGACCAGCACAAGCCCCAGATCATCTATCAGCTTTTGAAGGGCGGGGTTCTTTCCTGTCATTCTTAGCAGGATTCTTTCCGCTTCCACCAGATGGTCAGCTGTACAATTTATCCTGCTGTCCCGTATCTGGTAAATTATCCAGTCGGCTATGTCGATATGTGCCGCCTTCTGCTCCGGCGTTGCGTTCTTCTCTATGAGGTCAGACACCATCACCTTGCAGAAGGTCATGCCGTCGGCACGCTCTTTCCATTCGGCATAGGCATCGGCATCTGGAAAGAGAAGTAGGGTCCGTCCGCTCAGTACACGGAGCTTTTCCTCCCGCAACTGGCTTTTGCCTCCTGCCGCCAGCCATACATAATCGGGGAAGAGGGCGGAACCGATAACGGCACTCTTCTCGGATTCCACCAGAACCGCCACCTTGTCAGGATAGACACTCAGCAGGTGTTCCCCGAAAAGGCATTGGGAAAGCTGCCATTCCTCCGCCAGCACCCGCTGCCTTTTCAGTATGCTGTGTATCCAGTTCACTGCCGATGCATGTCCGTCCTTTACACGGTGTCCGTCCCCGGGATTGTACTGCATCACCTTGCCAGTCCGCACCTTGTTCTCCCGGTCAATCTGCCAGAAGATGACCGCACCGTCACGGGTAGCTCCCAGACGGTAATCCTCCATCAACCGTTCCAGCACTTCCTTTGCCTTGCTGCCGTAATAGGAATCAAGCAGTACTGAAAGGAAACGGCAGAAGTTGCTATGCACGCTCTGCGATTTCTCCACATAGTGCGGCGGTATGTAACCGATGGCTGTCTGTTGCAGCGGTTGCTTGGGCTTCTGCGCCATACATTGTCTGCCGGAAGAGAAATCACCGGCGGTCCGGCATTCGGGGTGGTCGTGAAAATACTGTCTGGGCGTATAATGATACCCGCAACCGCTTTCGTGGTTGCATCTGCCGACTGACGGGTGAAGGGGCGTACCGCTTTCGTCCACATAGTAGGCAAAGGAACGTCTGTCCCCACAATTCGGACAGGTATGCCGTGTTGACGTTCCTTTATATTTCTGTAATGAATAGTTGCTCATGACTTTTTTTGATGTTTGGTTTTCTACTGTTGTCCCGCTGTCCCGTCCCCTAAAGGCTGGGACAGTGGGACACTTGGGACACCCCGGGACACTCTGGAAAATCAGGGCCCGGTTTGTATGCTCCCATGTTCTGCAAATGATACGGTCGGCTGGCATACAGCCGTGTGCAGGCTGCTTTTTCATGGTTTGTCCTCCTTTTCATGTCCTGCAAACAGCTCCGCCTGCCTTGCTTCTCCTGCTGTCCCGCTTGTCCCATCTGTCCCATGCTGTCCCACCTGTCCCATTGTCCCGTTCTCCTTGGGACGGGACAGCGGGACAGCAGGGACAGCTGCGTTCCTGTCCTCCTTGCTGCGCTGGATTATCCGGCTGACGGTGGACTTGCCGCAATTGACCTGCGAGGCTATCTCCCGGACTGACTTCCCGGATTGGGACAGTTGCAGGATAAGGCAATCCCTTTGTCCCGATTCGTTGTCACCCGGTTTCTTCAGGTGTTCCTTTTCGGTTGAATAGCCCCTGAACACGAATTGCAGGAAGGCATCCGTTTTCTCAATCTCATAGACAATCACATTGTCGGCATCATACGAGAATGTCCCGTAACGGACCTTAAGCTGCTTCACATAGCGGAGTCCCCCGTCCAGTGCGCTTTTCCCGATGACAAACACGCTGTCAAAGAAATTGTAGAGCCGCTTGCTTCCGGCAAGGTCGTTGGACGTGATGGGACAGTCCAGTGAACGCTTTGGGGTGTGTGCCAGGACAAGGATGGAAAGCCCGTATCTCTTTTTGAGATTGTTGAGCTGTATCATCAGCCGTCCCGCCGCATCGCCTTTCTCCATGGCACAGCACAGGTAAGTAAGGTTGTCAACGATGAAGATCCTGCAGCGGGTCTGCTGTGCCATCTGTTCGATGCTGCCGATGATTGTCCCTTCAAAGTCGGCATCCAGAAGGGCGTCGCTGTCAAGCGATACCCGGTACAGCCTTTCGGGAAAGGTGTAAGGCTTTCCGTACTCGTCGGTATAGCGGAGCTGGAACTGCTTTTCAGAGAGTTCAAAGTCCAGATAAAGCACGTTGTCAGTCCGGGCGATACGGTCGGCTATCTGCACGGCAAGGATGGATTTCCCCACGTTGGAATCCGCAAAGAGGCAGGACAGTTCCCCCTCGTACCAGAAACTGTCCCACAACGCACGGGGCGTGGGCAGCTGCGATGCTTCGAGTATGGTCCGGTTGGCGGTCTTTATGCTCATCACGCCGATATTTTCCGGCATACCGTTCTGCATCTGGGCTGCCCTTGTCAGGTCGCCATGGATCATGCTGATATAGTTCTTGTCCTCTTCCATGGCTTTTACCAGTTACGTTGGCCGGGCTTGCGGCGATGGGAGGAGGACATGGACTCGCTGAGTTCCTCATCGGACAGGGGTACGGGATTCTTGCGGGAGGATTCCAGCCATCTGTCCAGTTCGTCACGGTAAAGGCAATAGCGTTTGCCGGGCTTGGTGGCCGGAATGCTTCCGTCCGACAGTTTCATGTAGAGCGTTCCCTTGGGAATACCGAGATATTCCGCCGCTTCATCCACGGACATGGGGACATGGGTGTCCACCGCCTTTGCATTGTTCACACTGCGCTGCTCGGTAAGCAGGCTTCTCAAGCTCATCACTTCGTCCCGAAGCTGGGCTACGACCTCCGGTAGGTCGTTGAATGTAATCACTGTTTTTTCCATTTGCGTACTCGCCTCTTTTGTAAGGCTTGGCGCAAAGGACCGCAATGATATGGCCGTGAAGATATTCACGGGATGTCATTGCAAAATAATTCCCAAATAACGATGCCCAACCGTGAATGACGGGCAAAGCTATTCGGGAAACAATGAGATACAGGCTGTTACGTGTTGCCTGATACTTGTCGTTATTGTTGTTATATCCCCGGGAAACGGTCAACTGTTCACTTTCCGTGCATAATCTTCGGGATAATGGAAGTCCAGACTGCCGTTTTCGGGTTCGTCAATGGGAATAAGCGTCTTTGACGGATCGACCTTGAAGTTCTTTATGGTCGCTATATCCGTGTCGGCAAACTCACGTGGAAAAAGGGTCTTGATAAAATTGGCACGGTTGTCCCCGTTGTAGTATTTCTTGTACATGAAACGCTCGGAGATGTTCCACACGAAATGGCGGAGCGGAATGTTGGTAATCTCCCTGGTCAGCCGTCCTGTTATCGGCTTGGGCTTGTAGCTGTGAAGGCACATCCACTTGTTGACCTCGGCACAGATATGGTTGACGGTCTCCTTGTCGGCAATACGGGGCATGACGAAGTGGATGTACTCCATGACCATGCGGATCCGTTCCGCCTCTTCCTGCTTCTGTCTGTCCTCATAGCTGGCACGATTCTTTTCGTGCAGTTCCGGGGCAATGGCAATCTCTACCGGTTTTATATCCGGGGTTGCTTCCCTGTTTGTCGGCATTGGTGTCGGAGCTGCAGGTTCATTTGCATCCTGTAGCTGTTCTTCCTGAGCCCTTATGATTCCGGCAGATGCCTTTTTCTTGCTGGACTTGAGTTTCCAGATCTCGTATGAGTCGAAAATGACCGTCTGGAAAGAGAGATAGAGCAGCCAACCGAGAATGTTGCTGCATACAAAGACTATCAGCCTTACAAAATTGTCCTGATTGAAACTTGCGGAGACAATCAGCGTGATAAAAAAGGAAATCAGGCAGATGGCAACGCCGATGAATCCCAGAATGATGTATTTGTCCTTTATCGTTGGTTCCATATCGTTTTTTTCGGTTATTACTTGTAACTGTCAGGTCTTTGCAAATTTAATGGTATTCTTCCAATTATTGCTCATTAGCCTTGGTTGGCGGTTTCTTTTTCAATGTTTTTCACCAAAAGTCCGGAATCATACCAAAATATCATACTATAATGACTTTTTAAGGAATGGTGCCATCAGAAACTGAGGGAGCGGTTAAAGCCTGCACGCAATAACCGCTCCCCCTGAATATCCTGAAACAAGGCCTATGCTTCCTTGTGTTTCAGGGTTATCTTGTCCACCACCTCGCACATCTGTTGTGCAGCCATCTTGGAATAGATTTGTGTGGTGGTAATGTTCTTGTGTCCCAGACAGGCTTGTATGACAGCCATGTCCGTGCCCATTTCCACGTGCAGGCTTCCGAATGAATGCCGGGTACAATGGAAGGTTATCTTCTTGGTTATGCCTGCCGCCGACAGCCAACGCTTCAGGGGCCCCTGCAGCATCTTGTCCTTGAAGCCCTCAAAGATAAGTCCTTCATGCCGTTCCCCGAGCAGTCCGTAGGCTTCATCACTGATGGGGTTGTGTACAATCTGCTTCGTCTTCTGCATACGGGTGGTCACGAACATCTTGCCGTTGGTATACGGCTGTATCTGCTGCCAGGTAAGCTGCCTGATGTCGCTCTTCCGCAATCCCGTCAGGCAGGCGAAAAGGAAAGCTCTTTTCAGAACCTCTTCCTCGCATGGCGTTTCGGCAAGCCGTATCAGTTCCTCCTGGCTCAGATGCTCTCTCATGGTGGGAATACTCTCGATACGGTCCAGAAAGCCGTTGGGATTCTCCTTTATCTTCCTGTCACGGTAGGCCGTGTGCAGGACGGCACGGAAAGCCGACCAGTAGCCCGCCGCAGAATTGATATGCAGCTTTTGGTTGGTATGTATGGTCTGGGGAGCGTTCAGCAGGTACTCCATGAACTTGCGGCACAAGTCCACGTCCACCTCTTCAAAGGTGCATTTGCCATTTACAAACCGTTCAAAGTGTTTGTAGACGTGCTGCCACTTGATATTCCTTCTGTCTGCCAGTTCCTTGAAGTAGGCGAGGAAATCCCCTTTCATCCTGGCCTTGTCAAAGAAGCCGTTGTTCTCGTTGAAGATGGCTTCGTAACGCCTGTTGCGGAGTATCTCTGCCTTCTTCATCATGCGTGCGTTGAAGTCACGCTCCTGCTGGTTGGCAGGTTTGGCAAAAATGTAAATACCCAGAGCTTCACGTGTTATCACTTTCATGGTGGTGTTGTCACGGTAGCCGGGATAATAGTCCAGACACAGCGAATACTGTGTACCGTTCTTGATCTTGCGCTTGCGCAAGGTTACTGTCTTGCATTTACTCATATTGATGATGTTTTAACTGGTTGTACATTTCCGGAGGTGTCTCCGTGTTCACGGTGGCAAAGGAACAACGTGAAACAGCCGTGAATATCTCCACGACAATCATTTTAAAATAATTTTCGAGTAATGGCGGTTGCTTGCGGTTATTTGTTCCTTTCAGCCATGACACGCTCCACGTCGGAGCGTAGAAGCAGGTTCTTCACGCCGACCTTTATCTTTTCGATGTGCCTAACCTTGACGATATGGCAGATGTTGGCTGAGGAAAGTCCGTAAATCTGCCGGACCTGTTCCACGGTGTAATAACGCTCGTCGTTCACAAGGTCGGTTCTGCGGAGTTCGTCCAGATGGGACTTGGAGTAATAGGTGCGGCCGTATTCTCTTTTGGTCGGTATCCTGTGCCGGTAGGCGTATGCCCGGAGTGCGGCAGGCTTCATGCCGAACTGCTCTTCCGCTTCTTCGGTCAGGAGCCAGTCGGTGATACTGTCCATATCAACAGCCGTACCGAAGAACTCGTCAACATGCTTCTTGCTGTAATAGTTCTTTCCAGCGATACGGCAGATGGAAATGCGATTGCGTTTGGCGGTGGTATAGAGCCATGACTGTTTGACCTTATAAAGGGACATCACCTCTTCACCGGAATAGAAGTCCGGCACTTCATCGGTTACCTTTTCCCTTTTTTCTTTTTTCGCCGGGAAGGAAGATGAAGCGGATTTTTTCGGTGTGGAAGTGCTGCCGGGCAGGATGCGGTGGTAGGGATTGCTCTCCAGCATCCGCTCGATGTCGGCTCTGCGGATGAATGCCATGCGGTTGCTGATGCGTGAGGCTTTCAGCTTGCCCATGGCTACAAGTTTATAGATGTACTGTCGGGAACAGCCCATGAGTATGGCTGCTTTGGAAAAGGTGAGATACTCCTGATGCTGTATCTCCATGATTGGCCGGACGGCTTTGAAGAGGTTGTTCTTCTGTGTCATTCTGGCTCGCCGGGCTTCCGCCTGACAAGCCTCGCTGCAATACCTTTGCATTCCGCTGCGGGTTACAAAGGACTTGCCGCAAAAACTGCATTTTCGGGTTGCTTTCATACTGCTTTATCGTTTACTGGTTCATTTCTTCAATCCTATATTCCTGAAGTGGTGAACGGATGTAAACGGCAGTCAACGGTTGTCGCCTTTCTACACGATGTGACCGTCACTGAATGTCGGGGCGGATATTGTCGCTTGTCGTAAACGGTTGTAAACCCTTGTCAACTGTCTGCACGGTGTGACAAAAAACAAGCCCCGCAAATTCTCCACGTCAGAAATACGTCTCAAAAATATGTGGAAATTTGGGAAGCATCAAAAAGCAGCCGAAAAGTGTTAATTTTTAGAATGTACTGATAATTAAATGTTTATGTTTGGATATTTCTGATTGTTTTTGGTTGTTCTACGCTTCTAAATACATTTGAAAAACGGAGAAAGAAACATTATAATAATTACTACGAAGTTACTAATTAAATATCAGAGGTTGCAACATTTATAAGTTGTGAATGTCTCCAGTCTTCACAGCACAAGCCAAACATCTACTGGAACGGCGAAGTCCCATTCCAACGAGCAAATAGCATTTTATAAAGTTTACACAATAAATGACAATGGGTAATTATATTTTATGTACCTTTGCGTATTATATATAAAACAAAACCAATAATTAAACTTAAATACCAAAATGATGAGTACTCGAACAAAATTTATTCTCACCTATGTTGCAGGAATTATCACAGGTGTTGTAATTG
>JALERM010000173.1 GCA_022764165.1 Eubacterium sp.
AAACCATTAATAAATTCCTTGGAGCCAATTATATGGTTGTTGCATCCAATGGACATGTGCGCGATCTGCCAAAAAGCCAATTGGGAATTGATATAGAGAATGACTTTGAACCGAAGTATATCACCATCCGGGGTAAGGGAGATATTCTGGCCATGCTTCGTAAAGAAGTGAAAAAGGCAGATAAAGTTTATCTTGCGACTGACCCGGACCGTGAGGGAGAGGCAATTTCCTGGCATTTGTCTAAAGCATTGAATCTGGACGAAAAGAAAATGCGCAGAATTACCTTTAATGAAATTACAAAAACAGCAGTAAAAGAATCTATTAAGCATGCCAGAGATATTGATATGAACCTGGTGAATGAACAGCAGGCCCGAAGAGTGCTGGACAGGATGGTAGGTTATCGGATCAGTCCGCTTCTCTGGCAGAAAATCAAACGGGGACTTAGTGCCGGAAGAGTACAGTCTGTAGCTCTTAGAATTATTTGTGACAGAGAGGATGAAATCAATGCTTTTATCCCGGAAGAGTACTGGACTCTGGATGCAGTGTTTCAGATTCCGGGAGAAAAGAAGCCGTTGACTGCTAAGTTTTACGGAAAAGAGAAGCAGAAAATTTGTATTTCATCGAAAGAGCAGCTGGATCAGATTCTGGAAGAACTGAAATCTGTTCAGTATCAGGTGAAGGATATCAAAAAGGGAGAGAGAACAAAAAAATCTCCTCTTCCATTCACGACCAGTACGCTGCAGCAGGAAGCTGCCAAAACTTTGAACTTTTCCACCCAGAAGACCATGCGGATCGCACAGCAGCTTTATGAAGGCGTGGATGTAAAAGACCAGGGAACTGTCGGTCTGATTTCCTATCTGCGTACAGATTCAACCCGAATCTCAGAAGAAGCAGATACAATGGCAAGAGAATTTATTACTTCGCACTATGGTGAACAATATACGGCTGAAATTGAGACAACCAAAAAAGAAAATAAAAAAGTGCAGGATGCTCATGAAGCAATACGTCCCACGGATGTAAACCGGCTTCCGTCTGTTGTTAAAGAATCTCTGTCAAGAGATCAGTTCCGTCTGTACCAGCTGATTTGGAAACGTTTTGTTGCCAGCAGAATGAAACCGGCTGCTTATGAGACTACTTCCGTTAAGATTAAAGGCGGGGAATATCTGTTTACTGTGACAGCTTCCAAGCTGGTGTTCGATGGATTTATGTCTGTATATGTACAGGAAGACGATGAAAAAGAGCAGAACAATACTCTTGTAAAAGGTATTGATATGGATACACAGCTGGTTCTTCAGAACTTTGACAGTCAGCAGCATTTTACCCAGCCGCCGGCTCATTATACAGAGGCATCTCTTGTAAAAACTCTGGAAGAACTGGGAATCGGACGTCCCAGCACCTATGCTCCTACGATCACTACGATTATAGCCAGAAGATATGTGGCAAAGGAGCAGAAGAATCTGTATATGACAGAGCTGGGTGAGGTAGTGAATCAGATGATGAAAAAAGCATTCCCCAGTATCGTAGATGTGAATTTTACTGCTACGATGGAAGATCTTCTGGATAAAGTGGGAGATGGCACGGTTGACTGGAAAGTAGTAGTCCGCAACTTCTATCCTGACCTGGATGAAGCAGTAAAGGATGCGGAAAAAGAACTTGAACAGGTAAAACTGGAAGATGAGGTTACAGATATTATCTGCGAAAACTGCGGAAGACGTATGGTCATCAAATATGGACCTCACGGCAGATTCCTTGCCTGCCCGGGCTTCCCGGACTGCCGCAACACCAGGCCTTATCTGGAAAAAATCGGTGTCAGCTGTCCGAAGTGTGGAAAAGACATTGTACTGAGAAAAACCAAAAAAGGACGCCGATACTACGGATGCGAAGACAATCCGGACTGCGACTTCATGACATGGCAGAAACCGATTGAAGAAAAATGCCCCAAATGTGGCGGATATATGCTGGAAAAAGGAAATAAAGTTGTGTGTGCGGACGAACACTGCGGGTACGTGGCTGTTCGAACCAAATAAATACAGAGGAGCTGCTTTCATGCAGCTCCTTTTGTGGTTCAGTTGGGGAGGAACGGAGAATCTCTGGTATTTTTCAGAAAAGATATTGTTTGTAGAAGTGTATAACATACGATCCTGCCCACGCACATTTTTGTATTTTGGAGGAATAGAGCAGGAAAATTTGTATCATTTTTTCAGAAGCATTGGGAAAAGTGAGTCCGAAGATCCGACGCTTACGGAGACTTTGGCGCGAAGGCTCTCCTGAGCGTCAATATAGTCGTAGTTAGCGGCTAGCTGAGGAGGAGCGGCCTGCTTCTGAAAAAATGATACAAATTTTCCGTCCTATTTCACAAGGAATACAAAAGCATATCAAATATTCAGAAAATATGATAAAATACATTAAAATAGTATTGCTATTCATGGAAATGCATGATAAAATGGTGTTAGACAATGTGAATGAAAAGAAAGGAGTAGAAGATGAGCGTACAGTTATTGGATAAAACCAGAAAAATCAACAAATTGTTGCATAATAATAGTTCGACCAAGGTGGTATTCAATGATATCTGTAAAGTTATGATGGAGACACTGGATTCTAATATTCTGGTGATCAGTAAGAAAGGAAAGGTTCTTGGTGTCAGCCTTTGTCCGGGTGTGGAAGAGATTACGGAGTTGATCGAGGATAAAGTGGGGAGTCATGTAGATCCTTTGCTGAATGACCGTTTTTTAAGTGTTTTGTCCACCAAAGAGAATGTTAATCTTCAGACACTGGGGTTCGAAGGGGATCATATTATGCAGTATTGTGCGATTATTAACCCTATTGATATTGCCGGTGAGCGTCTTGGGACGGTGTTTATGTATCGCAGTACTGCCCCGTATAATATCGAAGATATTATTGTAAGTGAATATGGGACTACAGTTGTTGGGCTGGAGATGATGCGTTCTGTCAATGAAGAGAATGCAGAAGAAGCCAGAAAAGTGCAGGTTGTCAAATCTGCTTTCAGTACACTTTCTTTTTCGGAGTTAGAGGCAATTATTCATATATTTGAAGAACTGGATGGTGATGAGGGGATTCTGGTGGCAAGTAAGATTGCAGACCGTGTGGGCATTACCCGATCTGTCATTGTGAATGCACTTCGCAAATTTGAAAGTGCCGGCGTTATTGAATCCCGATCCAGCGGAATGAAAGGAACCTATATCAAGGTATTGAATGAAGTGATTTTCGACGAACTGGAAGAACTGAAAAATCGGAAAAATCTTAAAAATTATGAAAAAGAATAAAATATGTTATATTTCAGTCGACACTATTCCGCGAGGCGTTGACTTGCAAATGCAAGTCAATCCCGAGACATACGGGCGCCAGGATGCATGAAATGCATCCTGTGTGCATGCTTTTGTTGCTATGAAGCCTGGAAGGCTGAATAGTAACTAAAATACTGCCAAAGGGCAGTATTTTTTTGCCTGTAAATACATAGAATGATGCCGGAGGCTTTATTTTGGTATTTCACAAATTCTATGACCTGCCATGGAGTGTGCTGTAACAGGTAAAGAATAAATAAAGTATAAAATCTTTAAAAGTGAGAAAAAGAGAGATATCGTAAGTTATCATGAGATAATACTAATAATATGGATAAAAACTGGAAATTATTGAAGTTGCGAAATGAACATAAAATCACTAATATAAGGACTATCGGTAGCACTCAATTAGAGTGAGTGCTAATAAAATAGGTTTTTATTTTTAAGGAGGCAATAGATATGAAATTAGTACCATTGGGAGACAGAGTTGTATTAAAACAGTTAGTAGCAGAAGAAACAACAAAATCCGGTATTGTACTTCCGGGACAGGCACAGGAAAAACCACAGCAGGCAGAAGTTGTTGCTGTAGGACCTGGCGGTGTTGTAGATGGCAAAGAGGTTAAAATGGAAGTTGCTGTTGGTGATCAGGTCATTTATTCCAAATATGCAGGAACAGAAGTTAAGCTGGATGGTGAAGAATATATCATCGTAAAACAGAATGATATTCTTGCAGTAGTAAAATAAAGTATATGTAGTTAGAATAATTCGAAAATCAGGAGGAATGATATTATGGCAAAAGAAATTAAATTTGGAGCAGATGCCAGAGCTGCACTGGAAAAAGGTGTTAATCAGCTGGCTGATACAGTAAGAGTAACTCTTGGACCGAAAGGAAGAAATGTCGTACTGGCTAAAGCTTACGGTGCACCGCTGATTACAAATGATGGTGTTACAATTGCTAAAGAGATTGAGCTGGAAGATGGATTTGAAAATATGGGAGCACAGCTGATTCGTGAAGTTGCAGCCAAAACCAATGATGTAGCAGGTGATGGTACAACAACTGCCACCGTACTGGCTCAGGCAATGGTGAATGAAGGCATGAAGAACCTGGCAGCAGGTGCCAATCCGATCGTTCTGAGAAAAGGTATGAAGAAAGCAACAGACAAAGCTGTTGAACTGATTGCAGCTATGAGCAAACAGGTAGAAGGCAAAGAGCAGATTGCAAGAGTTGCAGCAGTTTCTTCCGGAGACGAAGAAGTTGGTCAGCTGGTAGCAGATGCCATGGAAAAAGTTTCCAAAGACGGCGTAATTACTATCGAAGAATCCAAGACTATGAAGACAGAACTGGATCTGGTAGAAGGTATGCAGTTTGACCGTGGATATATTTCCGCATATATGGCAACCGATACCGAAAAGATGGAAGCCGTTCTGGATAATCCGTATATCCTGATTACAGATAAAAAGATCTCCAATATTCAGGAAATCCTTCCGATTCTGGAACAGATTGTTCAGGCAGGTGCAAAACTGCTGATCATCGCAGAGGATATCGAAGGTGAAGCATTGACTACTTTGATTGTCAATAAACTGAGAGGTACTTTTACAGTTGCTGCTGTTAAAGCACCGGGATATGGTGACAGAAGAAAAGAAATGCTGAGAGACATCGCTATTTTGACTGGCGGCGAAGTGATTTCTGATGAACTTGGTCTGGATCTGAAGGAAACAACTATGGCTCAGCTGGGACGTGCAAAATCTGTAAAAGTACAGAAAGAAAGCACTGTGATCGTTGATGGTGAAGGCTCCAAAGAAGAGATTCAGGCAAGAATCGGTCAGATCAGAAGCCAGATTGAAGAAACAACTTCTGAATTTGATAAAGAAAAACTGCAGGAGAGACTGGCAAAACTGGCAGGTGGTGTTGCAGTTATCCGTGTTGGTGCTGCTACAGAAACCGAGATGAAAGAATCCAAACTTCGTATGGAAGATGCTCTGGCAGCTACCAAAGCGGCAGTAGAGGAGGGTATTATCGCAGGCGGCGGTTCTGCATATATCCATGTTACCAAAGAACTGCAGAGTCTGGTAGATAGTCTGGAAGGCGATGAGAAAACAGGTGCTAAAATCATCATGAAAGCCCTGGAAGCTCCTCTGTTCCACATTGCTGCAAATGCAGGTCTGGAGGGATCTGTAATCATCAATAAAGTAAGAGAATCTGAAGTTGGAACAGGTTTTGATGCATACAAAGAAGAATATGTAGATATGGTGAAAGCTGGTATTCTGGATCCTGCCAAGGTTACCAGAAGTGCCCTGCAGAATGCTACAAGTGTAGCTTCCACACTGCTGACAACTGAATCTGTAGTATCCATTATTAAAGAGGAAACCCCGGCAATGCCGGCAGGAAATCCAGGAATGGGAATGATGTAATTTAGAATATAAATTTTTTATAAGCAGGAGTTTATCGGATAGACGATAACTCCTGTTTGTGTTATAATAAAATAGTTGAGTGTGTTATATACTCGGATAAGTGGGGGACAACAAAGGACAATGAAAGACACCAAGGGGTATACAAATGGAAAAAAGATATGAAAGTGATATGACACCAAAAGAAAAATTCCAGAAGGAAGTGCGGAAGATTAAGGCCATGTCCTGGCCGGACAGATTTGCACATATATGGGCCTATTATAAGCCTCATATGGTGGTGGCGGCAATGATTATTGGAGTATGCTGCCTGATCGGAAATATAATTTATCGTTCCAGATTTGACACGGTTTTATCAATCGCTATTCTTAACTGCGGAGCGGGAGATACAGAAGGTATGGCGGAAGATTTTAAAGATTATATGCAGGATGAAGATCCATATCATGAGATTGCGATTGACAGCGGTCTGTATTTTACCGGTGATGATAATGCAGATTATACTTCTGTCATGAAATTAACCACACTGATTGGTGCCAGCAGTCTGGATGTGATTCTGGCTACCGAAGGTCAGTTTGAACATTATCAGGATGAAGAAGCATTTATTTCAATGGATGAGCTTCTGACTGAGGAGCAGAAGGAAGCATACGGTGACCGGGTCAGTGAGTATGGAATTCGGATCTCTGACAGTGAGAAATTGAAAGAGTATGGACTGAATTCGGGAGAGGATGTCTATCTGGCTGTATTTGCATATACAAAGTATGAAGAGAATGCGAAAGCATTTATCTCATATATAAATGAAGGAGGAGAATCATGAGCGACTTGTATTTGGAGGAACTGGTCAAGAAAAAAAGAACGGGAAAGGATAATGCGATGCGGATCGGCCTTATGGCACTTACTGCAGTTTTGGTAGTACTTGCACTTTTATCATGGAATATGCTGATTATTGTTCCGGCTATTGCCATTTGCGTTGCTGATATTTTCATCTTCCCGAGATTTCAGACGGAATGGGAGTATCAATATGTGAACGGCGAAATCGATGTGGACAGAATCCTGAATAAAGCAAAAAGGAAAAGAATCGCAAGCTTTGATATTTCCAATGCAGAGATTCTGGCACCTGCTGCTTCTCACCGAATGGATTACTACAATAATAATCCCAAATTAAAAGTGAAGGATTTTACATCCTGTGATCCGGAAAGAAGTAAATCCGTATATGCAATGATTGTATCTCAGGAAGGGGAAATTCAGAAAATCCTGTTCGAGCCTACCCAGCAGATGCTTCGCGACCTGAGAGCGAAAGCACCGAGAAAAGTATTTTTTGATTAAGTTTGCTGATTGACATTGGTTATTTTTTTTGTTACACTAAGGGACAACATAAGAAGAGAGTAATGAAAGGAGAACAAAAATGGGTACAATTATTGGCGAAGGAATTACTTTTGATGATGTGCTTTTGGTACCTCAGTATTCAGAAGTGACTCCCAATATGGTTGATCTGACTACGCATTTGACGAAAAAAGTAAAACTGAACATTCCTATGATGAGTGCAGGGATGGATACAGTAACCGAGCATCGTATGGCTATTGCTATGGCAAGACAGGGTGGAATCGGTATTATCCACAAGAATATGTCGATAGAAGCACAGGCTGATGAGGTGGATAAGGTAAAACGTTCAGAAAACGGAGTCATTACAGACCCATTTTTCCTGTCTCCGGAACATACACTGGAAGATGCCAACAATCTGATGGCAAAGTTCCGCATTTCCGGAGTGCCGATTACGGAAGGGCGCAAGCTGGTTGGTATTATCACAAACCGTGACCTGAAGTTTGAAGAAGACTTTACAAAGAAAATCAAAGATTCCATGACTTCTGAGAATCTGATCACTGCCAGAGAAGGCATCACACTGGAAGAAGCTAAGAGAATTCTTGCTCAGGCAAGAAAAGAAAAACTGCCGATCGTTGATGAAGATTATAACCTGAAAGGTTTGATCACCATTAAAGACATTGAGAAACAGATCAAATATCCTCTCTCAGCAAAAGATGAAAGAGGACGTCTGCTTTGCGGTGCTGCAGTTGGTATCACTGCAAATGTTATGGAACGTGTAGACGCACTGGTTAAAGTGAATGTGGATGTTATTGTTATCGACTCCGCTCATGGACATTCTGCCAACATTTTCAAAACACTGCGCATGATCAAAGAAAAGTATCCGGATCTTCAGGTGATTGCCGGTAATGTTGCTACCGGAGCTGCAACAAGAGATCTGATTGAAGCCGGCGCAGATGCTGTTAAAGTTGGTATAGGACCGGGATCTATCTGTACAACACGTGTAGTTGCAGGTATCGGTGTACCGCAGATCACAGCAGTTATGGATTGCTATGAAGTGGCAAAAGAATATGGTGTACCGATTATTGCAGATGGCGGTATCAAGTATTCCGGTGATATGACAAAAGCCATTGCTGCCGGAGCGAATGTCTGCATGATGGGAAGTATTTTTGCCGGATGTGATGAAAGCCCTGGAGATTTTGAACTGTATCAGGGAAGAAAATATAAAGTTTATCGTGGTATGGGATCTATCGCAGCTATGGAGAACGGAAGTAAAGACCGCTATTTCCAGACAAATGCGAAGAAACTGGTACCTGAAGGCGTTGAAGGACGTGTGGCTTATAAAGGACATGTGGAAGATACAGTATTCCAGCTGATCGGAGGACTTCGCTCCGGTATGGGATATTGCGGTGCTAAGGATATTGAGACATTGAAAACCACAGGAAAGTTTGTGAAGATTTCCGCAGCATCTCTGAAAGAGTCTCATCCGCATGATATCCATATTACGAAAGAAGCTCCGAACTATAGCGTAGATGAGTAATTACGATTGATAAGAAAGGCGGTCTCAGATGAGAGACTGCCTTTTTGACAGTATAAGAAAGATAAAGGGGTATATATGGGGACACAAAGGAGAAATAACAGTCATATGGATGATCCAGACCGCCGACGTGCACGGCGGAGGAGAAGGCAGCGGCAGCTGCGCAGGAGAATACTGATAGTTCTGATTTGTGTTGGTATTTGTCTGACAGCCGGAATAAAGTTTGGAAAAGAAGTTTTATTTGGAGAACAAAAAGGGGAACAGTTCTATTCCGAAGCTGATTTGCCTGGAGCACCGGAAATTACCGTGGATCTGTTGGATGTCAATGAATATTCCAGACCGGGAATCCCACTGAAACAGATTAATGGTGTGGTGATACATTATACGGGAAATCCGGGGAGCAGCGCCAAAGCAAACCGGGATTACTTCAATGGACTGAAAGACAGCCAGGAAAGAAGTGCAAGCAGTCATTTTATTGTTGGACTGAACGGCGAGGTTATTCAATGCGTTCCAAGTTCAGAAATTGCGTATGCATCAAATGACAGAAACAGTGATACGCTGTCGATTGAATGCTGCCACCCGGATGAGTCCGGGCAGTTTGCTGAGACTACTTACCAGTCTATGGTAGAATTGACCGGATGGCTCTGTGCCAGGTTTGGGCTGAGCAGTGATGATGTGATTCGCCATTATGATGTAACCGGTAAAATCTGTCCCAAATATTTTGTGGAACATGAAGATGCATGGAATCAATTCAAGGCAGATGTAAATAATAAAATCATAGCTGTTCAGGACAGTATGTGAAATTAAGGATGATTTTCGTCAAAGGAAAGGTGAAAAGAATGGGTGAAAAGACCAGAAAAGAACAGCGGTGGGAAGATTGCTGGGCAATAGAAGATTTGTATGCGGAGGATATACTCTGGGAAGAGGACTTTTGTTATTTCTCTGAAGCGATAAAAGAATTTGCACAATATGAAGGACATCTGGCAGAGAGTGGTCAGATTTTGTTTCAAATGCTGCAGGAACTGGACAATCTGAATTGCAGGTTTGAAAAGATATACGTATATGCCAATCAAAGATATCATGAGGATACCGGCAACAGTCATTATCAGGATTTATCTGCAAGAGCTTCCAGACTTTCCATGGCACTGGAACAGGCTGTGTCTTATGTGGAACCGGAACTGATGCAGATTCCGCAGGAAACATTAGATAGATTTTATTGTGAGGTGCCGGAACTGACATTATATCGCAGAAAGATTCAGGAATGCCAGCGGTTAAAAGCACATACATTATCACAGAAAGAAGAAGAACTTCTGGCACAGACAGGAGAAATGTCCCGGGCACCACAGAATATTTATTCCATGTTTCAAAATGCGGATCTGAAGTTTGGAACAATCACGATTGATGGGGAAGAGGTTACTCTTACACAGGGAAATTATATCCGGTGTCTGGAGCATCGTAACAGGGAAGTGCGCAGACAGGCCTTTCAGCTTTACTACAGTAAATACCAGGAATTTCAGAATACGTTGGCTGCAGCTTACAGTGGAAGTCTGGCACAGGATATGTTCTATGCAAAAGCCAGAAAGTATTCTTCCTGTCTGGACATGGCGCTGGATGGAGGTAATATTCCCAGCCAGGTATATACTCGTCTGATTGAAGCTGTTCATCATAAGCTGCCGGCCATGTACAGATATGTCAATTTGAGAAAACGGCTGCTGCATGTGGATGAACTCCATATGTATGATGTGTATGTACCGTTAATTGAAGACTATGACAGTCAGTATTCCTTCGAAGAAGCAAAAGAAATAGTCCTTCAGGGACTGCAGGTGCTGGGTAATGATTATACGGATCTGCTTCGGGAAGGTTTTGAAAATCGCTGGATCGATATTTATGAAAATGAAGGAAAACGGGGTGGAGCGTATTCTTGGGGTGCTTATGGAACACATCCATATGTGCTCCTGAATTATCAGGGAAATTTGAATCATGTATTTACGCTTGCCCATGAGATGGGACATGCATTGCACAGTTATTACTCGGATCAGAATCAGCCCTATCCTTATGCCGGGTATCGCATATTTGTTGCAGAAGTGGCATCCACCTGTAATGAAGCATTGTTAATTGATTACTTGCTGAAGCATGCGGAAAATGATAGAGAGAAGGCATACTTACTGAATTATTTTCTGGATCAGTTTAAAGGAACTGTGTATCGTCAGACGATGTTTGCAGAATTTGAGATGTTGGCTCATGAGAAAGCGGAACATGGTGAAGGAATCACAGCGGAGCTTTTGTCGGATATTTACTATCAATTGAATCAGAAATATTTTGGGACGGAAATGGTAAGTGATCCGGAAATCGCAATGGAATGGGCAAGGATTCCACATTTTTATACTCCGTTTTATGTGTATCAGTATGCTACCGGTTTTTCAGCTGCAATTGCCATCAGTAAAAAGATACTCAGTGGTGAGCCTGGAATTGTGGAAAAATATAAAAAATTTCTCAGTGGAGGCAGTTCAATGGATTGCATAGACCTGCTGAAAATCTGTGGTGTGGATATGACCAGTACAGAGCCGGTGGAATCTGCACTGGAAGTGTTCGCAGAACGGTTAGGTCAATTAGAAGGACTAATGCGAAAACTGTAGAAAAAAGTTGCAGGAAATGGTTGCAAAATCAGGGAAGCATGTTACAATAGTATTACAAAAAAATTAAAGGTGATAACATGAACTTATATGAAGCGATTTTTGCTCGGAAATCAGTGCGTAGTTATACGAATAATGCGATTTCACCCCAACTTTTAGAGAATATTTTAAAACAGTTTGATGAAATCAAAGCTTTATTTGGAGGTATTGAAACTGAGCTTGCTATATTTGATAATCGAAAAGGTGAATACCGCATGCTTGGCATGCTTGGAGTGAAAGCACCTTATTATCTGGTTCTTTACTCTGAGGAAAAAGACAGAGCAATGATGAATGCCGGATATTTGATGGAACAGCTTTCCCTGTACCTGGTAACCTGTGGGCTGGGCAGCTGTTATGTGGGTACCCCAATTTTGAAAAAGAAATATCTGCGGCGGGATAATAAAAAACTGATGATTGTCCTGGCGTTTGGTTATGCGAAAGGAAGCTGTACAAGAAAGCCAAATGAGGCTAAAAGGCTGAGTCTCAGTGAATTATGTGTTTATAAGGAGACTCCGCGGCAGTGGATGAAACAGCTGCTGGAAGCTGCCCGCATGGCACCATCCAGTATGAACAGTCAGCCTTGGCGTTTTGTGGTTTTTGACAGCAGGATTCATATTTTTTCCAGAAAACAGACCAGCGACAGAATGGGAAGTCTGAATGAAGCTAACTTTGGTATTATGTTTTCTCATATGATGATAGTGGCAGAAGAATTGTGGCTTGACGTGGATCTGATTCGTCTGGAAGAAATCAGTCAGAAAAACTTTCCGAATAATCAATATGTACTCAGTGCGATTTTACGTCCTTAGGTTTTAGATGCTGTTGGGTGTGAAGTGGGTTGCGACAATTATGAAATAACATTTTTATAAAATTTTGAGAATTGTGTTGACAAAACAGAATTTTTTTAGTATAGTATCTTTGTTCACAGGAACAAAGATATGCACGAGTGGCTCAGTGGTGGAGTATCGCCTTGCCAAGGCGAGGGTCGCGGGTTCGAATCCCGTCTCGTGCTTTTTTTGTTGTTTAAAAAGATTTCCCCGGGGAAAATGTAAAAATCCCCGGGGAAATCTTTTTAAATTAACTGGTAGCTTCCATCGTTTTCGGCCTGAAATTTGGTTTGATAGAAAGCACACATGGACTGGTAGAGTGCAAGTGTATCTTTAGCTCCGGCTGTTTCGTAAGGAGAATGCATGGCAAGCATGGCTACTCCGATGTCCGCAGTAGGTATGGATACCTGTGACATGGAGAGATTTCCCAGTGTGGATCCTCCAAGAATGTCGGAATGGTTGTAAAAGTCCTGGAATGGAATCTGCTTCTGTTCACAGAGAAGTTTAAAAAGTCCTCCGGTAACTGCGTCTGAAGTATATTTCTGGTTTGCGGAATATTTGACCAGAACCCCTCCATTGACGTACGGATGACGGAAAGGATCCGATTTATCACGGTAATTGGGATGCAGAGCATGTCCGCTGTCAGCTGAAAGAAGAAAACTGCAGGCCATGGAACTGAGGAAATCTTCTCTGTCGGCTCCCAGAGAAAGGTAAATTCGTTCCAGGCATTCTTTTAAGAATGTGGAACCTGCACCCTGGTAACTCTGACTTCCTACTTCCTCGTTGTCGAAGATAACGGCAGCAGTCAGAATGTCAGGATTTACATCCCGGCACAAGGCCTGAATGCTTGAAAATGCACATTGAAGATCATCCAGCCGTGGAGCGGATATGAATTCATTGTCAGCACCCCAGATAGTACCCGGCATCCGGTTATAAACAAACAGATCCATAGTATAGATTTGATCTTCAGAAATCTGTAGCTGCTCACTGACCATTTTTCTGATGGAAAAATCTTTCTGGCCGCTTCCTGCGAGTGGAAGAAGATCTGACTGTGTATGATAAGCTATCCCGTTATTGGCTTCGCGATTCATATGAATAGCCAGGTTGACGATCATAACCAGGTCCCGGTCAAAATTGACAAGACAGGGTTTCAACCCATTTTCTGTCCGGACAAGTACACGTCCTGCAATAGACAGAGGACGGTCAAACCAGGGAGCCATGAGTGCACTGCCATATTTTTCAATATTCAATTTGGTGTAATGGTCTTCCACCTGAACTTCAGAATTACCTTTCAATTTAAAACAGGGAGAATCGCTGTGGCTGGCAATAATCTGTGCTGTCACCGGGAACCCGTCTGTTTTCTCAGGCATGCGGAAGGCAAAGAGAGAAGTTCCATTTCGTTTTACATAGTATTTTCCACCGGGATCAAGTTTCCATTTCTGTTTTTCAGAAAGTTCGGTAAATCCATGTTCCTGCAGAACCAGTGCTGCAGAAAAAACCGCATGATAAGGAGAAGGGCTGTTTTGTATAAAGGAAAACAGCTCCTCATTCAGAGCCTGTATATTCATTAGTAAAATCCTCCTTTTTTGCTCTTCCATTATTATATCAAATTTGCAGGAAATTACCATGAATGATGGACATTTTTGATGAAAAAAGATATAATAAGGGAAACAATTGACAGGGAGGAAATTCAAGTGAAGAAAATGTGGAATGAGTTCAAGGAATTTGCTTTTAAGGGAAATGTCATTGACATGGCAGTTGGTGTAATCATCGGTGGTGCATTCAGCAAAATCGTTACATCACTGGTGGGGGATATCCTGATGCCGATTCTTGGAGCTATCACAGGCGGTATTAATTTTACTGATATGAAGTTTGTAATCAGCAATGCAATTCTGGAAAATGGAGAACCTGCAGCGATTGCTTATGGAAGCTTCATTCAGAATATTATCGATTTCCTGATTATCGCCGTATGTATTTTTGGTATGGTGAAGGTGGTTTCCAAAGTAACTGCGAGAATGAAGAAGGCAGAAGAACCAGCACCGGAAGAACCAAAAGGACCAACTCAGGAAGAATTGCTGGCAGAGATTCGAGACCTGTTGAAAGCGCAGAAGTAAGGAGAAGGATGAGTAATGTTGGGGCAGACATTTGATACCATTCTTGCAGTCGGTCTTGGTATACTGGCTGCAGTACTTCTGTTGGGAAAAGGAGAAAAAGTTCTTAAACTTCTGAACGGTGGAAGAATGGTTGAAAATAAAAAACGTACAGAAGAAGAGAAGCTCCGCTACAGCCGGGCTATGGGAGTGTTTGTCGGTGTTCTTGCGCTGGCAGAACTGATTCTGGCACTGTTTCCCAATAACAGTCTGGTGCTCATGATCAACATTGGAATTGTTGTTGTGGATCTGATTGCAATAGGAACGTTTACAAAAAAATATACATGACAGATGGCCTGAATTTGATGAAACGATTGTTTTCATGAGTTCAGGCTGTTTTGCCCTGTGGGGATTAATGATTGAAAGGAGAGTTTTTATGAGTTATGAAAAAGAAACGAGGAAAGTGATATCACGCTGGGACGGGTTAGAACTTGATCTTCTGGTTTTGGTGCCGGAAGAAACACCCAAAGGGATTTTCCAGATTCATCATGGCATGTCAGAATATAAGGAGCGGTATCTGCCGTTTATGGAGTACCTGACAGAAGCGGGTTATGTGACGGCCATTCATGACTGCAGAGGCCATGGGAAAAGCGTGAAAAGCGAAAAAGATTATGGTTATATGTATGGGGCGGATGCAGACGTACTGGTGGATGATGCTCATCAGGTGACGGAGTATCTGAAAGAACGGTGGCCGGGAATTCCTGTGATTCTTTTTGGTCACAGTATGGGCTCCATGGTTGTGAGGGTATACACGAAAAAGTATGACAGAGATATCGATATGTTGATTGTCTGCGGTTCTCCGGGGAAAAACGATGGTTTGAAGGCCGGTCAGGCAATTGCGTGGCTTCAGGGAAAAATAATGGGAGAGAAAAAGAAGAGCCTCTTACTGGAAGGTTTGTCTTTTGGAGCTTTTGCCAAAAAATTCTCGAAAGAAAAAAGTAAATTTTCCTGGTGTTGTGCAAATCCCGATGTGGTTCGTGCATATGAAGAATCTTCAATGTGTGGATTTCCATTTACTGTAAATGGGTATCAGGCATTGTTTGAACTGATGGAGAAGACATATAATGAAAAAGACTGGGCAGTTAATCATCCGGAAATTCCGGTGTTGTTTGTTGCCGGTTCCGATGATCCATGTATCGGAGGTGCAAGAAAGTTTGCACAGGCGGTGCAGCTTATGCGCAGGGTGGGATATAAAGATACCAGAGGTAAGTTATATCCGGGTATGCGTCATGAAATTCTCAACGAATGTGGCCGAAAAAAAGTGTATGCAGATATTCTCCGGTATACGGAGAAAAAGCTGTTGACCGGGTCTGAAAAACATAAATAAGCGGCGAAAACTGGAGATTAAGGCTGGATTTTACATAGATTTAACAAAGACAGGACAGAATATTTTACATAGATTTAATATAATGGAGCGGAAATAAAATACTACAAGTAAAATTCAGGGAGGAAACTATGGACGTTTTCAGTATATTAACAATGATCGGCGGTCTGGCCATGTTTTTGTATGGAATGCATATTATGGGTGACGGACTGGCAAAAGTGTCTGGTGGAAAATTGGAAAGAATCCTGGAAAATCTTACTTCCAATCCAGTGAAGGCTGTTCTTTTAGGTGCGGGCGTCACTGCGGTGATTCAGTCTTCATCCGCTACGACCGTTATGGTTGTGGGCTTTGTTAACTCGGGAATTATGAAGCTGTCTCAGGCAGTGGGAATCATTATGGGTGCTAATATCGGTACAACGATAACCTCCTGGATTCTCAGCCTTTCAGGTCTGGAAGGGGACAACTTTTTCATAACTCTCTGCAAACCAACCTCATTTTCTCCGGTTCTTGCAGCCGCAGGTGTTGTTCTGATTCTTTTTATTAAGGATGAAAAAAAGAAAGATATAGGAACCATACTGATTGGATTTGCAATTTTGATGTTTGGTATGGACACTATGAGTGGTGCGGTAAAACCGCTGGCCGATGTGCCGGAATTTACCGGAATACTGACAGCATTTTCTCATCCGATTCTCGGTATGATTGCGGGTGCGGTTCTGACAGCTGTCATTCAAAGTTCTTCGGCATCTGTTGGTATCCTGCAGGCATTATGTGTGACAGGAGCCGTAAGCTACAGCGTGGCGATTCCCATCATCATGGGACAGAATATCGGTACCTGCGTAACTGCACTGCTGTCCGGTATCGGAGCCAATAAAAATGCAAAAAGAGCGGCTATGGTGCATCTGTATTTTAATGTGATCGGTACAATTACATTTATGGTGATTTTCTATACACTCAATGCATTTGTACATTTCGATTTCCTGGCTGATCCGGCAAATGGAGCCGGTATTGCGGTGGTTCACAGCTGTTTTAATATTTTTGCAACGCTGCTTTTGCTTCCTTTTTCCAGAGTCCTGGAGAGACTGGCCTGTCTTACGATCCGCGATTCCAAAACCGAGGAAGAACCGGAAGAATACAAACTGCTGGATGAACGATTCCTTGATAAACCGGCATTTGCAATGGAACAGAGTTTCCATGTAGCAGCTGCTATGGCGGAGGAATCAAAAAAGACATTGTTTACCGCACTGGAACTTTTAACTGATTTTTCGGAGGAGAAAGCTCAGAAAGTCAGTGATCTGGAGACTGTGGTGGATCATTATGAGGATCAGCTGGGAAGTTATCTGGTTAAACTTTCCAGAAAAAATCTGAACAGCCATGACAGCCATACTCTTTCCATCGTACTGCATTGTATCGGAGATTTCGAGCGTATTTCGGATCATGCTATTAATATTATGGAAGCGGCTGTGGAGATGAATAAGAAGCAGTTGGCATTTTCGAAAAAGGCAGAGGGAGAATTGAAGGTATTTTGTGACGCAATCAGAGATATCGTCAACAGTTCCTATGATGTATTTATCAATCAGGATCTCAGGAAGGCGCAGATGATCGAACCTTTGGAAGAAGTGATTGATGAGCTGAATCAGGAATTGAAAAAACGTCATATCCGTCGTCTGAGAAATGGAAAATGTACCATTGAGCTTGGATTTATACTGTCGGATATAACAACCAGTCTGGAGCGTGTGGCAGATCATTGTTCTAACATATCTGTCTGTGTTACACAGGTACGCGAAGATACGTATGATACACACAGCTATCTGGACAGCGTAAAAAATGAAGACAGCGGTGTGTATCGCGGCCTGGTTCTGCAGGCTCAGGAAAAATATATGCTGCCATAACTGAGGAGTGACTACTTATGATTTACTGCGTGGAAGATGAGAAAAATATACGGGAATTACTGGTGTATACATTGCATTCAACAGGATTCCAGGCCAAAGGAATGGAGAATGGGGAAGATTTTTTTCGGGAACTGGGGAAGGAATTGCCGGAGCTGATACTTTTGGATATCATGCTCCCGGGTGAAGACGGATACACGATACTGGAAAAAATTAAACGGATGCCGGAAGTAAGGGATATACCCGTGATCATGCTGACGGCAAAAGGTTCTGAATTTGATAAAGTCCGGGGACTGGATCTGGGGGCAGATGATTATATCACCAAGCCATTTGGAATGATGGAATTTATATCCCGGATAAAGGCGGTTCTGCGCAGAGGAGGTCCCAGACCTGGAGATGAGCTGCGGCATGGGCCGATCTGTATCCGTGTCAGCCGCCATGAGGTAATGGAACATGGGCGAAGAGTAGAACTTACGCTAAAAGAGTTTGAACTGCTGCGTTATCTGATAGAGAATCAGGGCATTGTTCTGAGTCGTGATCAGCTTTTGACAAGAATCTGGGGGTATGATTTTGACGGAGAGACGAGAACTGTGGATGTACATATTCGTACACTCAGGCAAAAGCTGGGGGCCTCAGGAGCCTGTATAGAAACAGTCCGTGGTGTTGGATACCGTATGGGGGATGAGGGATGAAACAGAAAATATTGAACCAGGTTGGTGTTCTTCTGATCAGTTCCATATTGGTTACATTTCTAGTGGTCAGTTTGTCTATGTATGAGCAGTTTGCCGGCTATATGAAAGAGAGTGTCAGAGAAGAGGCAGGTTATATTTGTATGGCTATCGAACAGTCAGAGGGCAGTTATCTGAATGATGAGTTAAAATCGATAGCTACAGCAAGCAGAATAACACTTCTGGATTCCGATGGGGCGGTTTTATATGACTCAGAGGAAGATGAAAATACGATGGAGAACCACAGTAACCGGCCGGAATTTCAGCAGGCAGTGAAAAATGGAAACAGTGAGATGATAAGATATTCGGAGACTCTATCCAAGCAGACTTATTATTATGCAGTGAGACTTGCGAATGGTAAAGTGCTGCGTATGGCGAGAACGATGGATACCGTGTTGTCTTTTCTTCAGTCCAGTATTACGCTGATGGGAATTCTTGTATTTGTTATTGTTATTATAGCTTTCTTTGTGGTACAGCGGCAGACAAGCAGTTTGATAGAACCGATCAATAAACTGGATCTGGAACATCCGCTCCGCCATGTGGAATATGAAGAACTTCGCCCGCTGCTTATGAGAGTCCATGAACAGAATAAGCAGATTGCCGCCCAGCTTCAGGAACAGCGGGAACGCCATGAAGAATATCTGGCAATAACCGAAAATATGAAAGATGGACTTGTGGTGGCGAGTCAGACGGAAGTTCTTTCCATTAATAAAACAGCACAGAAGCTGTTTCGGGTGAAAGCAGAAGAATGTGTCGGCAAGCCGATCAGCCGCGTCAGCAGAGACAGTGCTTTCCGTGATGCGGCAGAGCATGCGTTGGCGGGGGAATATAATGAGATTGTGTGGAACATCCATGACCGCAGTTATCAGATACTGGCCAATCCGGTAAATGTGTCCGGTAAACCTTATGGTGTGGTTATACTGATCTGGGATATTACAGAACAAAAAGAAGCAGAACAGATGAGAAGAGAGTTTTCTGCCAATGTTTCTCATGAACTGAAGACACCGCTGATGTCAATATCCGGTTATGCAGAACTGATAGAAAATGAGATGGTACAGCCTCAGGATATTCCGGAATTTGCGGCGAGAATACACCAGGAAGCGAATCGGCTGACTGCGTTGGTACAGGACATTATTCAGTTATCACGACTGGAAGAAGGTGACTGCGGGGAACCGGAGGAATGTGTAAATCTGACAGAGATGACAGGTGAAATTATAAGCAGTCTGGAACATACAGCCTGTCAGAAAAATATTCAGATGTCTATAACTGGAGAAACAGTAGAAATTCAGGGAGTTCGTCATATTTTATTTGAAATGTTGTACAATTTGTTAGATAATGGAATCAAGTACAATGTAGAAAATGGATGGGTAAAAGTGAGTACATGGAAAACCCTGGATAAAGTATACTGGCAGGTAACTGACAGCGGCATAGGAATCGCACCGGAACATCTGGACAGAATTTATGAGCGTTTTTATCGCGTGGATAAGAGCCATTCCCGTCAGACCGGGGGAACCGGGCTGGGACTGTCGATTGTCAAACACGGAGCTTTGATGCACCATGCTGAGATTCGGACAGAAAGCCTGCCGGGCAAAGGAACCACCATTACTCTGATATTTCCCGGAGAAGAGGCGTAAAATGTTTCGAAAAAAGAAGACAATTAAGGAAGAATTTGACCGAACAGAAAAAAGACCTGCAATACGATGCAGCATCTGCACCGGTGAACAGGTCGCAGGATTCCAGAAGTTAAGCACCGGTAAATTCGAAGAAGTAATGGTGCTGAGAAATGAAGAAGACAAAAAAGAGTATCTGGAACGATATGGGATAAAGGAAACTGAGATTGTCAAAATCTGGTGAAAGGGGACGGAGAAAATCCGTCCCCTTTTTTCAGGTGAGTTTTCGTATGAGTACGGGAATTGGCGGATGGTTGGGCCGGTTGTAGTAGCAGGAGAGGATGACCAGGTATTTTTTGCTGTCCAGTGTTTTCAGGTAGTTCAGAAGGGCATCACGCTCTTCAAATCCGCTGTCCTGTCCGCTGTAGATGCACAGACTCATCAGTCCTCCTGTTTTTAACAGTTCCAGTCCCTGTTGGATGGCAGGGATGCTGGTGCTGCTTTGTGTGCATATCGTGTGGTCACCAAAGGGAAGGTAGCCAAAATTAAATACGATGCAGGAGACGGTTCCTTTTTCGGCATAGTTTTTCATATGGCTGTGGCTGTCTGCACAAAGCCTGACATTGTCAGGGGCGTGGTTATCTGACAGCCGTTTCTTTGTTGCGTCCAAAGCTTTTTGCTGAATATCGAAAGCAAGAACAGTTCCATCCGGACCAGTCAGCTGGCTGAGCAGGAGGGTATCATGGCCATTTCCGGCAGTTGCATCGATGCATAAATCCCCTGGTTTTACCTGTTCCCGGATAAAGTGATGGCACCATTCGGTAATTTGAAAAGAGTTCATAGGGGTTTTCTCCTATCTATAACAGTAGTTTCGAATATTATAACATTATTGAAAGAAAAATGTAAATAAATGAGACTGAAAAATAAGGGGATGGCACTTGCGGTTTCGTGAAAAAAAAGTTATGATATAGCAAATGAGAGTGGTAAGGTGCCAATAAATAAGCAGTCGTGATTTGACAGGAGAAACATATGGAAGATAAAAAAAGACAGAGAAGAACTGCAGGGAAAAGTAATCAGAAGAAAAAGAAGAAAATGAGTTACCGCAAGAAAGTTCAGATGATTCAGCTGGGTGCGATCAGTATTGCAATATTGCTGCTTGTGCTTGTAGGTGCCTTTGTTCTGACAAAAGTATTTGTCGGAAAAGCAGATAATACCGGACAGACCAGCACAGCGGCAGTCGGTGAAAAAGAAACGGCTACAGAGGAAACTGTGGGAACGGATGAAGCTGCACAGGCAGACGGGGAACAAAGCCAGGATGTCTCGGTAGAAACTGAGACTGGAACCGAAGGCGGAGATTCCGAACCGGAAAATACCCCGGAGGAACCTCAAAGTGTTCTGCCGGTGGAAGAAGTGAAACTTACTGTAAGCATGGTGGGAGACTGTACCATTGGTACAGATGAAAGTTTTGATATAAGAAGTAATTTTGATGCATTCTACATAGTAAAAAAAGATCCGGCGTATTTCTTTAAGGGCGTTAGTGATATTCTGGCCGCAGATGATTTGACTGTCATTAATATGGAGGGAACTCTGACGGAATCCACTGAGCGGCAGGATAAAACTTATGCGTTCAAAGGAGATCCCAAGTATACAGCAATTTTAAATGCCGGCAGTGTGGAAGCAGCTAACCTTGCCAATAATCACAGTCATGATTATGGAGAACAAAGTTATACAGATACGATTCAATATCTGGAAGAGGCAGGAATCAACACTTTTGGCTATGACCGGACATCAGTTCTTGATATTAAGGGAGTGAAAGTGGGACTGGTAGGAATCTATGTTCTGGCGGATGGAATGGAACGAGAGCAGCAGGTGAGAGATAATATCCAGAGTGTGATCGATCAGGGAGCACAGGCGATTATTGTCAGCTTTCACTGGGGATCAGAGAAATCCAATTATCCGGACGAGACACAGAAAGCACTGGCTCATATAGCAATCGACTGTGGTGCTGATCTGGTAGTTGGACATCACCCACATGTACTACAGGGAATAGAACAGTATAAAGGAAAGAACATTGTATACAGTCTCGGTAACTTTTGTTTCGGCGGAAACCGCAATCCGGCTGACAAAGATACAATGATTTATCAACAGACATTTACTTTTGAAAATGGAGTGCTGGTGGAAGACAATGTAACAAATATTATTCCGTGCTCTGTTTCTTCTGTTCAGCAGTATAATGATTTCCAGCCTACTGTGCTGGAAGGCAGTGAAGCAGAGAGAGTACTGCAGAAAATACAGGAATTCAGTGTAGGGCTTACCAGTGAATGAGTGAGGCATGCCTGGTATAATCCAGAGGCTTAAGGAAAAAACGTTTTTATACCCCGTTTTTTTAAAATTTTGGGGTATGGAAACGTTTTTCATATAATAAGAAAGTCCTTGGACTTTCTTATTATACAACAAGCCCTCCGGGCAGGATCTCCTTTCGTAACAAGACAAAGAGAAATCCCGGTAGGGGAGCTACCGGGATTTCGAGGGGAGTATAAATAATTAATAAGGGGTTATTAATTGTAAAAAAAATTTTTGAAGGGTAAATTCTTTTTACAAATTCGATTATAATACAAATTGGTAAAAATTGCAACCAATAAATGAATAAACTATTACAATTTTGGCATACTAATCCTGTAACTGAACCGGAAAAGTCGTTCAGATGCAAAATAATGGCATAACAGGAGGAAAAAACATGTCTAAAAACTATAGTAATGAAAACAATGAATACAATGCAAACAACAGAAATTCCTACGGTACCAGCGAGTACAATACGAATAACAGAACCTCCAACAGTACGAATGAAGGTAATTCTCAGGAATCAGGAAAGAACACTTCCAAAAACACAACCAGAAATAAGGCATCTAACAGCACTGGTAAAAACAGCGGAACTTCGGATGAATATAACAGACAGTAAGTGACTGGGGGACGGGTTCATGGTCAGAAAGTGACCATGAACCCGTCCCCCAGTCACTCTGTCACTCACCTCAGAATGTTATCGTGCATAGAATAATAAAAAGAGGTGCGATATGGAACAGATACGATTGATTTCGGTCCGGGAACTTGATACTTATGTAAATCTGTATCCGCAGATTACGCTGTTGGATGTGAGAACGGAAGAAGAATATCGTGCATCACATATTCGTCATGCTGTAAATGTCCCGTACAGGGAAGGGATTGTCTGGAGGCTGCCTCGATGGAAAAAGGTTGTAGTTTATTGTGAAAGAGGTTCGGCAAGCATGATGGCGGCAAGGGAACTGCAGAAACTTGGATACAGGGTGGTCTCTGTAGCCGGAGGAATTCAGGAATATAGAGGAACAAATCTTGTCTTTTCTGAACATGCATAGTAAAATGGTATCACAGATAAAAAAGAGTGTGCTGTTGAAAGAAAAGGAGAGTGTAGGATGAAATATTTGGTTGCTTCGGATATCCACGGTTCTGCATACTATTGCAGGAAGCTGATGGAAGCAATGGAGATAGAAGGTGCGGAGAGAATGATTCTTCTGGGAGATGTGCTGTATCACGGTCCGCGGAATGATTTGCCAAAGGATTATGCACCGAAAAAAGTGATTGAGATGCTGAACAGTAAAAAAGATTGTATATACTGTGTGCGGGGAAACTGCGATACGGAGGTAGACCAGATGGTGCTGGATTTCCCGGTTCTGGCGGACTATGGATTTTTTGAAATTGAGGGTAAATGTATTTACTGCAGTCATGGGCATGTGTATCATGAAAAAAATCTTCCTCCGCTGAAGAAGGGAGACATCTTCATGCATGGACATACTCATGTGCTGCAGGCCAAAGAAGTGGATGGAATCACGATTCTCAATCCAGGCTCGGTGTCGATTCCTAAAGAAGGAAATCCGCCTACATATGCTGTGCTGGAGAATGGTATATTTACAATTAAGACATTTGAACAAAATACAGTAAAGGAATATTGTTTATGAGACAATTTGAATTGATTGCACCCTGTCATTTCGGACTGGAAGCAGTGCTGAAAAGAGAAATACTGGATCTGGGATATGAAATCAGCAGGGTTGAAGACGGGAAGGTATCTTTCTGGGGAGATGAGCAGGCGGTGGCCTATGCGAATATGTTTCTGCGCACAGCGGAGAGAGTTCTGTTGAAAGTCGGTGAATTTAAGGCGACAACGTATGATGAATTATTTGAAGCTACAAAAGATCTTGCCTGGGAAGAATACATTCCGACAAATGGAAAGTTCTGGGTAAAAAAAGCTTCATCGATAAAAAGTAAATTGTTCAGTCCTTCTGACATCCAGTCCATTATGAAAAAAGCAATGGTGGAACGGTTAAAACAGAAGTATCACAAAGAATGGTTTGAGGAGGACGGAGCCAGCTATCCGGTCAGGGTGTCTTTGATGAAAGATATTGTGACAGTTGCTATAGATACCACCGGAGTTTCTCTGCATAAAAGAGGTTACAGAAAGCTGCAGTCAAAGGCGCCTATATCTGAAACACTGGCAGCAGCACTGATTATGCTGACACCATGGAAGAGTGACCGAATTTTGGTGGACCCTTTTTGCGGAAGCGGAACATTTCTGATTGAAGCAGCCATGATGGCATCTAATATGGCGCCGGGCATACAACGTTCCTTTCTTGCAGAGGACTGGAAGGAACTGATTCCCCGCCGTCACTGGTATGATGCTCTGGAAGAGGCTCAGGATCTGGTGGATACCCATCTGGATATGGATTTACAGGGATTTGACATTGATGGTGATGTGGTGAAGAATGCCCGGGAAAATGCGGCAGCAGCCGGTGTAGATCATCTGATTCATTTTCAACAGCGGGAAGTGGCAAAACTCCGTCATCCGAAAAAATATGGTTTTTTGATCACCAATCCGCCGTATGGGGAACGACTGGAAGATAAGAAAATGCTTCCGGAACTGTATCGGCAGATCGGACAAGTTTATGAGGGGCTGGATTCCTGGTCGATGTATCTGATCACCAGCTATGAAGATGCGGAACGGTATATTGGCAGAAAAGCAGATAAAAACAGGAAAATCTACAATGGCATGATTCGAACCTATTATTATCAGTTTAATGGTCCAAAACCGCCGAAAAGACATAGCGATGGATTGGAAAAAATTCAAAAATAAAATCCGTGAAGAAAAAGTTAAAAGCATAAGGAGCACACACGATGGATAAAATAATCTTTGCGACCGGCAATGCCGGAAAAATGAAAGAAGTAAGAGAAATATTAAAAGATTTGAATGTGGAAGTACTGTCTATGAAAGAAGCAGGTATTCAGGCTGATGTTGAAGAAAATGGCAAGACCTTCCAGGAAAATGCAGTGATCAAGGCGAGAGAAATTATGAAGATATCCGGAGAGGTGGTTCTGGCAGATGATTCCGGGCTGGAAATCGATTATCTGAACAAAGAACCAGGGATTTATTCTGCACGTTATATGGGGGAAGATACTTCTTATCGGATTAAGAATGGAAACCTGATCGAGCGGCTGCAGGGTGTGCCCGATGAGAAACGGACAGCGAGATTTGTATGTGCTATTGCGGCAGCATTTCCTGATGGAAGTGTAGAAACAACAGAGGGTACCATCGAGGGAAGAATCGGATATGAGGAAAAAGGCGAAAATGGTTTTGGATATGATCCGATTTTCTATGTGCCGGAGTTTGGATGTACCACGGCTGAGCTGACCGGGGAACAGAAAAATCAGATCAGCCATAGAGGGAAAGCCCTGGAAGCGATGAAAGAGATTCTGAAAAAGAGAATGTGACGGGAGAAATTGATGAAGGTACTGATTGTAAGTGATACGCATGGAAGAAGAGGAGAACTGGAGGAAATTATTGAATTGGAAAAACCTTTTCAGTTTTTGATCCATTGCGGTGATGTGGAAGGTGATGAAGAATATATTCGGCAGACAGCCGGATGCGACTGTGTGTTTGTAAAAGGAAATAACGATTTTTTTTCCAATCTTTCAGGAAGCGAATGTTTCATTCTGGAAGGTTTCAGAGTGATGGTTACACATGGTCATCTGTATGGTGTTTCTCTGAATACGGCAATGTTGGAGGAGGAAGCCAGGAGCAGAGGAGTGCAGATTGTTATGTTCGGGCATACTCATCGCCCATATCTGGAAGAAAAAGATGGTTTGATTTTGATGAATCCGGGAAGTGTATCATATCCCCGTCAGCAGGGAAGACAGCCAGGGTATGCAGTGATGGAAATCAGAAGAAATCAACCGCCCAAGATTACACAAAAATACCTGGAAACCCTGTAAAATAAGCCTCAGAAATAAGAACAAAAATAAAATAAAAAAAATTAAAAAAAGTGTTGACTTTTGGTGAATGCTATAATATAATATGTCTTGCGTTGAGCGACAACGGCTCACCGCTAAGATTCCGGGGTGTGGCTCAGCTTGGCTAGAGCGCCTGGTTTGGGACCAGGAGGTCGCAGGTTCGAATCCTGTCACCCCGATTTACCCTTACTAATATGTCCGTGCGGGTGTAGTTCAATGGTAGAACACCAGCCTTCCAAGCTGGATACGTGGGTTCGATTCCCATCACCCGCTTCCATCAGAAGCATATCTGATGAGTACGTGTTTGTAGCTCAGTTGGATAGAGCAACGGCCTTCTAAGCCGTGGGTCGGGGGTTCGAATCCCTCCAAGCACGTTTCTTTTCTCTAAAGAGAAAAGGTATGGTGGGTATAGCGCAGTTGGTTAGCGCGCCAGATTGTGGCTCTGGAGGCCCAGGGTTCGAATCCCTGTATCCACCCTGCCGTAAGGCGTTCGTTGGGCTATCGCCAAGCGGTAAGGCACAGGACTTTGACTCCTGCATTCGGCAGTTCGAATCTGCCTGGCCCAGATCATGGGGTATTAGCTCAGTCGGTAGAGCACTTGACTTTTAATCAAGTTGTCCGGGGTTCGAATCCCCGATGCCTCAGTGGACAAGCTTATGTGCTTGTCTTTTTTTGTACCATATGTATTATGACATCAAATGCTTTTGATGTCTTCATTATTTCATGTATATGCGGTTATGGCGGAATTGGCAGACGCGCTGGTTTTAGGTGCCAGTGGGCAACCGTGTGGGTTCGAGTCCCACTAACCGTATCAATTCATCCCTTGCTTCAAGGGAGTTTTTTCTTTTTACATAGTTGACAAATAAGAATTTGGATGGTAGGCTAATGACAACAACCGAGAATAGAATGCAGTGATTCTTGGTTATTTACTGAAAGACTGCGGGTATTTCCGCGGTTGGAAAGGAAAATTGAATGAGAGAAAAATATGAATCTTTGTCTGCAAGTGAACTGCGGGAAGTGGCGAAAGCGAGAGGCTTAAAGGGACTTTCCGGTTTGCGAAAAGAAGAACTGGTAGAACGAATGCTGCAGGAAGACGCAAAAGAGCAGGAAAAACAGATAGAGGAAAAGAAAGCTGAATTTGGACAGCTGGACAGTGGCATTGAGGCACATGGAATTCTGGAAGTGCTGGCGGATGGCTACGGATTTATCCGAAGCGACAATTATTTGCCCGGTGAGAATGATGTGTATGTGTCCCCCTCTCAGATTCGCAGATTTAATCTTAAAACCGGAGATATTCTCCGGGGAAGTACAAGAGTAAAAAGTCAGAATGAAAAGTTTGGTGCATTGCTTTATGTTACTTCTATCAATGGACTCTCTCCAAATGACAGCTTGAAAAGATATAATTTTGAAGATATGACACCGGTATTTCCGGATAAGAGACTTTGTCTGGAACGTCCGGGGGGAAGTATGGCTATGCGTATCACGGATTTGATCAGTCCTATTGGAAAAGGCCAGAGAGGTATGATCGTATCTCCGCCAAAAGCAGGTAAAACCACACTGCTGAAGGAAGCAGCACAGTCGATTCTGCGCAATAACCCGGAGATGCATCTGATCATTCTGCTGATCGATGAGCGTCCGGAAGAGGTAACAGATATCAAAGAGGCTATCAAAGGAAAGAATGTGGAAGTTATTTATTCTACATTCGATGAACTGCCGGAGCACCATAAGAGGGTTTCAGAGATGGTGATCGAGCGGGCTAAGCGTCTGGTAGAACATAAGAAAGATGTCACTATTTTCATTGACAGTATTACCCGTCTGGCAAGGGCATATAACCTTACCGTTCCTCCCAGCGGAAGAACTCTTTCTGGTGGTCTGGATCCTGCAGCCCTTCATATGCCCAAGAGATTTTTTGGTGCGGCAAGAAATATGAGAGAAGGCGGCAGTCTTACGATATTAGCCACTGCACTGGTGGATACCGGAAGTAAGATGGATGATGTGGTATACGAAGAATTTAAGGGAACCGGCAATATGGAATTGATCCTGGATCGTAAGCTGCAGGAAAAGAGAGTGTTCCCGGCAATCGATATTGCCCGGTCAGGGACCAGAAGAGAGGATCTTTTATTGAACGCAGACGAGCAGGAAGCAGTATATATTATGCGCAAGGCTCTTAACGGCATGAAAACGGATGAAGCGACAGAAAATATTTTGAATATGTTTGCCCGCACACGTAATAATCAGGAATTGGTACAGCAGATTCGTAAACAGAAATATATTTAGGGAAATAACTTGCATTTTCTTTGGATATATGTTATACTTTACAAGCTGTTTAAATAGTTACTGTTTATGGAATATTGACGGGCGAATAGTAACTTTAAATATCAGAATAAACAATGATAATAAATATAATTAATAATCAGAAGAGGTGAAAACAATGAAAGAAGGAATCCATCCAACATATCATCAGGCAACAGTGACATGTAACTGCGGTAACACATTCGTAACCGGGTCTACAAAGAAAGATATCCACGTAGAAGTTTGTTCCAAATGCCATCCTTTCTATACAGGACAGCAGAAAGCAGCTGCAGCTCGTGGACGTATTGATAAGTTCAATAAAAAATACGGCATTAATGCATAAGAGAATAAGACTGATGAGCGGGTTGAGGTTGATAAAATCTCAACCTGTTTTGTTATCTGATAGAAAAGTGCTGTGTACGTTTCTGTCAGGTGATAGTACTGGACGAGGTGATTAAAACAGATGAAGTCATCAAATATTGGCGGTCAGGCGGTAATGGAAGGAATCATGATGCGCAGTGGGGATCAGTATTCTGTTGCCGTCAGAAAACCGGATGGTGAGATTGAAGTAAAAGTAGAACCTTACAGCAGCTGGTCTAAGGATAAAAAAATATGGAAGCTTCCTATCTTCAGAGGCGTCATATCCTTTTTTGAATCGCTGGTAGTGGGAATGAAGTGCCTTACTTATTCGGCAAGTTTCTTTGAGGATGAGGAAGAGAATCAGGAGAAGAAAGACGGGATGACGAAAGAGGAGGCCAAGAAAGCAGAGGCCAGAAAAGAAAAGCAGGAACAATGGCTGATGTATGGGACAGTTGCATTTTCTGTTGTCCTGTCAGTGGCTCTTTTTATTCTTCTTCCCTATTTTATTGCAGGATTTTTAAGGAATATCACACAGTCAGAGGGTGTGATCGCGGTGGCGGAAGCAGCTGCCAGAATGCTGGTATTTCTGGGGTATTTGTTGTTGATTTCCAGGATGAAAGATATTCAGAGAGTATTTATGTATCATGGTGCAGAACATAAATGTATCAACTGTATCGAACACGGACTGGATTTGAATGTGGAAAATGTAATGAAAAGTTCAAGAGAGCATAAGCGGTGCGGAACCAGCTTTCTGCTGTTCGTTATGATAGTCAGTATAATTTTCTTCCTGTTTATCCGTGTGTCTTCCCCGTGGCTGAGGGTGGTTATCCGTCTTCTTTTGATGCCGGTGATTGCCGGTGTATCTTACGAAATCATTCGTCTGGCAGGCCGCAGTGAGAATCCGGTGGTTACGTTGCTGAGCAAACCGGGGCTAGCACTTCAGAAACTGACAACCAGAGAACCGGAGGAAGATATGGTGGAAGTTGCTATTCGGGCGGTAGAAGCTGTATTTGACTGGAAAATGTATTTGAAGGAGAATTTTTCAGGACAGTGTGAGGATGAGGCAGAATGAGTACGTTGCGGGATTTGTTTTGCCGGGGAAAAGAAGAACTGAGGCAGGCTAACGTGCCGGATGCGGAAGTTGATGCCTGGGCGCTGATGGAATTTGCATTAGATATCGAAAAAAGCTATTATTATCTGCATGAAAATGATAAAATAGAAAATGAGCAGAAGGAAAGATATGAAGCCTGTATCCGGCAAAGGAAAAGGAGAATTCCGCTGCAGCAGATTACCGGGAAAGCCTGGTTTATGGGATATGAGTTCTATGTGAATGACCAGGTGTTGATTCCGAGATTTGATACAGAAATCCTGGTGGAAGAAGCGGAAAAACATCTGCAGCCGGGCATGAGAGTTCTGGATCTGTGTACAGGAAGTGGATGTATTCTCTTGTCGCTTCTGGCAGAACATGAAGAGCTTAGCCTGAAAGGTGTTGGAGCAGATATTTCTCCTGAAGCTCTGAAGGTAGCTGCAGTCAACCGGGAACGGCTGGGAGTTAAGGCAGATCTGGTGGAAAGTGATCTGTTTGACAATCTGGAAGGGACCTTCGATCTGATTGTGTCTAATCCTCCTTATATTGCGGCAGGGGAGATTGCACAGTTGATGCCGGAAGTGAAAGAACATGAACCGATGCTGGCGTTGGACGGCGGCGAGGACGGGCTGTATTTTTACCGGAAAATTGTAAAAGAAACCGATCATTATCTGAATCCCGGAGGATGGCTCTGTATGGAAATCGGATGGGATCAGGGAGAAAAACTCAGGCAGTTGATGCAGGATGCCGGATATACGGGAATACGGATACTTAAGGATCTTGCAGGACTGGACCGGGTGGCAGTGGGACAAAAGCCGCTGTCATCAGAAAATGAATAATCAGGAGGATAGAACATGTTTGATAAATTGGAGGATCTGCTGATTCGTCTGGAAGAAGTGCTCAGTGAGCTGAATGAGCCGGGCGTTGCCAACGACCCTGCAAGATTTCAGAAATTGATGAAAGAACAAAGCGAACTGCAGCCGATTGTAGATGCCTATAAAGAATATAAAGAATGTCAGCAGACAGTAGAAGAAAGTCTTTCCATGCTTGAGGAAGAAAATGATGAAGAGATGCGTGACATGCTGAAAGAGGAACTGGCAGATGCAAAAAAACGGATTGAGGAACTGGAACATCAGCTGAAAATTCTGCTTTTGCCCAAGGATCCGAATGATAATAAAAACGTTATTGTTGAAATTCGTGCCGGTGCCGGCGGGGATGAGGCTGCATTGTTTGCTGCTGAGATTTACCGGATGTATGTGAAATATGCGGAGACCCAGAGATGGAAGACAGAGATGCTTTCTCTGAATGAAAACGGAATCGGCGGTTTTAAAGAAGTAACATTTATGCTGACCGGTAATGGAGCCTATTCAAAATTGAAGTATGAAAGCGGCGTACACAGGGTACAGAGAGTACCTGAGACGGAATCCGGCGGAAGAATCCATACGTCTACGATTACGGTTGCCATTATGCCGGAGGCGGAAGAAATTGACTTTGAACTGGATCTGAATGACTGTAAGTTTGACGTGTTCCGTGCGTCCGGAAACGGCGGTCAGTGTGTCAATACCACAGACTCTGCAGTTCGTCTTACCCATATTCCGACAGGAATCGTGATTTCCTGTCAGGATGAAAAATCACAGTTGAAGAACAGAGATAAAGCATTGAAGGTGCTGCGTTCCCGTCTGTATGATCTGGAATTGCAGAAACGCCACGATGCGGAGGCTGAATCCAGAAGAAGTCAGGTGGGAACCGGTGACCGTTCAGAAAAAATCAGAACGTATAATTTCCCTCAGGGAAGGGTTACCGATCACAGAATCAAGCTGACGCTACATCGGCTGGACAGTATTATGAATGGAGATTTGTCAGAAATCATTGACAGTCTGATCGCAGCAGATCAGGCAGCAAAACTTGCAAACCTGCAGGAACAGAATTAACAGGGAGAATATGTAAAATGGGAAAATATTTTGGAACAGATGGATTTCGTGGAGAGGCAAATGTGGATCTGACCGTAGAACATGCATTTAAAGTAGGACGTTTCCTGGGCTGGTATTATGGAAGAGAACATAAGGCACAGATTATAATCGGAAAAGATACACGAAGAAGCAGTTATATGTTTGAGTATTCACTGGTAGCAGGGCTGACTGCTTCCGGTGCGGACGTTTATCTTCTTCATGTGACTACAACTCCAAGCGTGTCTTATGTTGTGCGGACGGAGAATTTTGATTGTGGAATTATGATTTCCGCCAGTCATAATCCTTTTTATGATAATGGTATCAAGATTATCAATGGTAACGGTCAGAAAATGGATGCTGATGTGGAAGCACAGATTGAAAAGTATATTGATGATGATATGCAGGAACTTCCCTATGCGACAAGAGAAAATATCGGTCGTACCGTGGATTTTTCAGCCGGAAGAAATCGCTATATTGGCTATTTGATTTCCATTCCGACCCGTTCATTCAAGAATTACAGAGTTGGTCTGGACTGTTCAAACGGAAGTGCTTCTTCTGTAGCTAAAAGTGTGTTTGATGCTCTGGGTGCTAAGACATATGTCATTAACAATACTCCGGATGGAACAAATATCAATACCAATTGCGGTTCCACCCATATTGAAGTGATGCAGAAGTTTGTAAAAGAGAAGCATCTTGATGTGGGATTTGCCTATGACGGAGATGCAGACCGCTGTATCGCAGTAGATCATCTCGGCAATGTTATTGACGGAGATTTGATCATGTATGTCTGCGGTAAATATATGATGGAACGAGGTAAACTGGAAAATAACACAATCGTAACTACGATTATGTCAAATCTGGGACTTTATAAGGCCTGCGACCGTGCGGGAATCCGATATGAAAAAACGGCTGTAGGCGATAAATATGTATGTGAAAATATGATGGCTAACGGACATAGTCTGGGCGGTGAACAGTCAGGCCACATTATTTTCAGCAAACATGCAACTACAGGCGATGGTATTCTGACTTCCCTGATGGTGATGGAAGTTATGATTGAGAAGAAAACTTCCTTGAATGTACTGGCTTCTGAGGTTACTATTTATCCGCAGCTTTTGAAGAATGTACGTGTGTCCAATAAGGCTGCCGCAAGAAATAATGCTGCTGTGAAAGAAGCAATTGCAGAAGTAGAAAAGGAACTGGGTGATGAGGGCAGAATTCTGGTTCGTGAGAGTGGTACGGAACCAGTAATCCGTGTGATGGTTGAGGCAAAGAAGGATTCTATCTGCAGAGAAATGGTTGACAAAGTTATTGCTGTTATGGATAAAGAGGGTCTGATTTTATCATGAAAAAAGCAGTCATGGTATTGGGTTGTCTGATACTGCTTTTGTCCGGCTGTGGGGACAGTAAGGCGGACAGCTGTTATTCCAGTGGAATTGAGGCCATTGCGAATGGACAGTATGATGAGGCTGTTGTGCAGCTGGAACAGATGATTGAGACAGGTGAGAGGCTTCCTGAGGCTTATCGGGCATACGGAATTGCCTGGATGGGAAAAGAGTCTTATCCGGAGGCAATTGCTGCATTTTCCAGAAGTCTGAATTCCATGGATGACGAGAATACGGAATTTGAAAAAGAAGTGATGTTCCGTCTGGCAGAGGCGAGACTGGATAGTGGTCAGACAGAGAAAGCACTGGAAGTGTACAGCAATATCCTGAAAAAAGGAGCTGATACCACTGCATTCTATCTCAGAGGTAAGCTGTATATGAGTCAGAATGACTATGAAAATGCCAGAGAAGATTTTGTGCGGGCACTTGAAGACTGCAAAGATTATAATCTTTATATCAATATTTATCAGATATATGCAGAAAAGAATAAAGAGTTGGATGGTGCTGAATATCTGGAAATGGCTCTGAATATGGAACCTGAAACCGGGGAAGATTATTATCATCGGGGACGGATTTTCGAGTATCAGAAAGAGTATGAAAAAGCCAAAGATGTGCTGATTACTTCCATGAATATGGAATATGCAGATGCGATGCTTCTGTTGGGGCGGGTTTATCTGGAAATGGACGATCCTGCCAGTGCTGCCAGCCTATATAGAGAATATCTGTCAGCCGGTGATAAGGATGCCAGAGCGTATAATGGGCTGGCGATCTGTGATATTTATAGCGGTAATTATGACAGTGCTCTGGAAAATATCAATAAAGGTCTGGCTGAAAATGATGAAGAAGAAAAACGGAGCCTTCTTTACAACGAAATTGTTGCTTACGAATATAAGAGAGATTTCGTTACAGCAAAATCAAAAATGACTGTTTATCTGGAACTGTATCCGGATGATGCAGAAGCTCTGAGAGAAAATGAATTTCTTTCTACAAGATAGCAGGAGGAAGCTACGGATGTATGAAATGGAAGCACAGATAGAACGGGTGATTCTGGTCGGTGTACAGACCAGTGAATCTGATGGTATGGTACAGTCCCTGCTGGAACTGAGGGAATTGGTGGAGACTGCCGGTGCGGTGGCAGTGGGAACTGTCATGCAGAGTCGGGAAACTGTTCATCCGGGTACCTATCTGGGAAAAGGAAAACTGGAAGAACTGAAAGAGTTGGTTTATGATCTGGATGCCACCGGTATTGTCTGTGATGATGAATTGTCACCGGCTCAGATGAATAATCTGGAGCAGGAACTGGAATGTAAAGTGATGGACCGCACGATGGTGATTCTGGATATCTTTGCCGGACGGGCAAGAACCAGTGAAGGAAAGATTCAGGTGGAACTGGCTCAGCTGAAATATCGAGCAGCCAGACTGGTTGGTATGAGAGCTTCTCTTTCCCGTCTGGGCGGAGGGATCGGAACCAGAGGCCCCGGTGAAAAGAAACTGGAGATGGACCGGCGTCTGATTCATATGAGGATCGGGCAGCTGAAGAGTCAGCTGGAGGAAGTTCAGCGTCATAGAGATTTGATCAGGACCCAGCGGGAAAAGAACCGTACACGGGTAGCTGCTATTGTTGGTTATACCAATGCCGGTAAATCTACTTTGTTGAACCAGCTGACCGGAGCAGATGTTCTGGAAGAAGATCAGTTATTTGCTACGCTGGATCCGACCACGAGGGTGTTGGATTTACCTGGCAGGCAGCAGATTCTCCTGACAGATACCGTTGGATTTATTCGAAAACTGCCGCATCACCTGATTGAGGCTTTTAAGAGTACGCTGGAAGAGGCCAAGTATGCTGATTTGATTCTCCATGTGGTAGATGCTTCAAACAGTCAGAAAGAAGAGCATATGCAGGTAGTTTATGATACCCTGCGGCAGCTTGGTGTTGCGGATAAGAAAGTGATTACGCTGTTTAACAAACAGGATTTGTGTGAGGAAAAAGAGCAGCTGAGGGATTTTCAGGCAGATCATGTACTGCATATTTCTGCGAAAAAAAAACAGGGTCTGGAAGAACTGAAAAAGCTGTTGGAAGAAGTACTCCTGGAGGATCAGATTTATGTGGAAAGACTGTATCCCTATGAGAAAGCTGGTATGATTGCCATGATCCGGCAGCATGGGCAGGTAGTGGAAGAAGAGTATCTGCCGGAGGGAATTGCCGTAAAAGCGTATGTTCCGATGGAAGTCTATCCCAAAATATGAGGGGGTGGCTAGGGGACGGGTTCGTATTCACTATTGTGACTACGAACCCCTCCCCAAGCCACCCCCAGGTCACTTTGGTCAATATTTT
>JALERM010000185.1 GCA_022764165.1 Eubacterium sp.
GCAACAAATTAGTCTTGGTGGGAGTCCAATCTCCTTCCAAGATAAAGCCTCCGGCGGATTGCAGAGGTGCGCAGATGTATTATGTCATGCAAAGCATGACGCGCACCTCGCAGCAAGTACGCCGAGGCGTACTTGAAAAAAATGAAAAATTGCCCCGGGGATTTTTACAAAATCCCCGGGGCGTTTTTTACCCTGTGAAAAAAATAACAATTATCAGACAATATAACCAAAAACCCACAAATAAATATGTAAATACTGACAAAATGTATCAATATTGAAAAATTGATTGTATTTTCCTCTGTTACCATGTATAATAATATTAGTTTTATGAATGAACGTTTATAAAATATGCACAAAAGGAGGAAGTATTTATGCTGGATCAGTCTTACTACCAGAAAGTGGATGAAATCATTGCGCACCACGGACGCAAGTCAGGTTCACTGATTCCGATCATGCAGGATATTCAGGAGGAATATCGCTATTTGCCGGGAGAATTGCTGACCTATGTAGCTGCTGAAATCGGCATTACTGAGGCGAAGGCCTACAGTGTGGCTACATTCTATGAGAACTTCTCATTTGAGGCAAAAGGAAAATACGTGATCAAAGTCTGTGATGGTACCGCATGTCACGTTCGTAAGTCCATGCCTGTTCTGGAAGCACTCTATAAAAAACTGGGTCTGAGTAAGAAAAAACACACGACAGATGATATGATGTTCACCGTAGAAACCGTTTCATGTCTGGGAGCATGCGGACTCGCTCCTACCATGATGGTGAACGAAGATGTACATCCGAGAATGACACCGGAAAAAGCAGAAGACTTGATTGACGCTCTGAGAGGAGGTGCCCAGTTATGATTCAGAACAAAGAAGCATTGATGCAGGCAAGAGAAGATGCGAAAAAAGTGCTGGCTTCTTATGATTGCCGTATTCTTGTCTGTTCAGGAACCGGATGTATCGCTACAGGATCCGAGAAGATTTATCAAAAGTTTGTGGAAATCTGCAAAGACGAACCGGGCGTAACCCTGGAATTTGCACCCCATGATGGACCGGAGCACAAAGATCAGCTGGGCGTGAAGAAAACAGGATGCCAGGGTATCTGCGAACTCGGACCATTGGTTCGTATCCAGAAAGGCGATAAAGTTATCCAGTATACAAAAGTAAAACTGGATGACTGTGAAGAAATCTTCAAGAGAAGTGTAAAAGGAAATGATGTGGTAGAGAGCCTTCTGTACAAACAGAAAGGTCAGGTTTATCAGGCGCCGGAAGACATTCCGTTTATTAAAAAACAGACCCGTCTCGTACTGGAGAACTGCGGAAAGCTGGAAGCAGAATCCTTTGAAGAGTATCTGGCGGGCGGCGGATTCCTGGCACTGGAAAAAGCATTGTTTGATGTGACTCCGGACCAGATTATCGATGAAGTTGATAAGTCCGGACTGAGAGGCCGTGGAGGCGGCGGTTTCCCTGCTGGCAAAAAGTGGAAACAGGTAGCCCGTCAGAAAGAAACCACACGTTTCGTAGTATGTAACGGCGACGAGGGAGACCCAGGAGCATTTATGGATGGTTCCGTTATGGAAGGTGATCCCTATCGTCTGATTGAAGGTATGATGATTGCCGCCTACGCTGTGAAAGCAAAGGATGGTTATATCTATGTGCGTGCAGAGTATCCGAACTCTGTAAAACGTCTGCGTCACGCCATCGCAGAGCTGGAGAACAAAGGACTTCTGGGAGACAACATCCTGGGTACAGATTTCTGCTTCCATATGCACATCAACCGTGGTGCCGGCGCATTCGTATGTGGTGAAGGTTCTGCCCTGACTGCATCCATCGAAGGAAATCGTGGTATGCCGCGTGTAAAACCGCCGCGTACCGTTGAAAAAGGACTCTGGGAAAAACCGACCGTCCTGAATAACGTAGAAACATTTGCCAATGTACCGAAGATCCTGCTGAATGGTGCCGACTGGTATCGCAGCATCGGTACCGAGGGAAGCCCGGGAACAAAGACCTTCTCCCTGACCGGCTCCATTGAAAATACAGGTCTGATTGAAGTTCCGATGGGAACCACTCTGAGAGAAATTATCTTTGATATCGGCGGCGGACTGAAAAATGACGGCAAGTTCAAAGCCGTACAGATCGGCGGTCCTTCCGGCGGATGTCTGACAGAAGAACATCTGGATGTTCCGCTTGACTTCGACTCTGTAAAGAAATTTGGTGCCATCGTTGGTTCCGGCGGACTGGTAGTTATGGACGAGCATACCTGTATGGTAGAAGTAGCCCGCTTCTTCATGAGCTTTACCCAGAGAGAATCCTGCGGTAAATGCGTTCCGTGCCGTGAAGGTACCAAACGTATGCTGGAAATCCTGGAGAAGATCGTTGCCGGCAAAGGTGAACTGGAAGATCTGGATCGTCTGGAAGAACTGGCAACTATGGTTAAGAGTATGGCTCTCTGCGGTCTTGGCAAGAGCGCTCCTCTGCCGGTACTGAGTACACTCCGTCTGTTCCGTGACGAATATGTAGAGCATATCACCGAACACAAGTGCCGTGCAAAAGTCTGCGAAGCTATGAAGAAATACGTCATCAATCCGGAATTCTGCCGTGGATGTTCCAAGTGTGCGAAGAACTGTCCGGTTGGTGCTATTACCGGTCAGCTGAAGAAATGCTATCATATCGATCCGTCTATATGTATCCACTGTGGTGCATGTAAAGACAACTGTGCATTCGATGCGATTTACATAGAAGACTAGGAGGTGACGTTATGGGAGTAATGACAATAGACGGTAGAAAAGTAGAATTTACCAATGAAAGAAATGTATTGACCATTATCCGGAAAGCGGGAATCAACATCCCTACACTTTGCTATCATTCAGAACTGTCCACCTTCGGCGCCTGTCGTCTGTGTACGGTAGAAGATGACCGTGGAAGAATGTTTGCATCCTGTTCCGAAGAACCAAGAGACGGTATGGTAATCTATACCAACACCGGAAGACTGAAAAAATACAGAAAGCTGATTATCGAACTGCTTCTGGCAGCACACTGCCGTGATTGTACCACCTGTGTCAAGAGCGGTGAGTGTAACCTGCAGCTTCTGGCACACCGCCTTGGCGTGACGAATGTAAGATTTGAAAATACAAAAGAACCGCAGCCGCTGGATTTCAGTTCTCCTTCTATCGTAAGGGATCCGAACAAATGTATCCTCTGCGGCAACTGCGTTCGTGTCTGTGATGAACTGCAGGGAATCGGCGTTCTCGGATTTATCCACCGTGGAACCGATGCACTGGTAACAACTGCATTTGGCAAAGATATTGCCACCACAGAATGTGTAGCCTGCGGACAGTGCCGTGTATTCTGTCCGACCGGTGCCATCAGTATCCATACCGATATGGATGAGGTATGGGATGCACTGGCAGATCCGAACGTTCGCGTCGTTGCACAGGTTGCTCCGTCAGTTCGTGTGGCAGTTGGTGATGCTTTCGGACTGCCGAAGGGCAAGAGTGTAATGGGCAAGATTGTCAACGTACTGCACCGTATGGGATTTGATGAAGTATATGATACTACTTTCAGTGCTGACCTTACCATTATGGAAGAATCAGCAGAATTTTTGGAGAGAGTAGAGAACGGCGGAACACTGCCGCTTCTGACAAGCTGCTGTCCGGCATGGGTAAAATTAATCACTGATCAGTATCGTGAATTTATTCCGAACGTATCAACCTGCCGTTCCCCACAGGGAATCATGTCAGGTGTTGTAAAAGAATGGTTCCGTGATCCGGAGCATAACCAGGGCAAACGTACCATTATGGTATCATTTATGCCGTGTACTGCTAAGAAAATGGAAGCAAAACGCCCCAACAGCTTCACAAAGGGTGAGCAGGATACCGATTATGTTATCACCACAACAGAGCTTATTCGCATGATCAACAACTCCGGTATTGACTTTGCATCACTGGAGCCTGAATCCAGCGATGTACCGTTCGGATTCGGTTCCGGCGGCGGTGTAATCTTTGGAGTAACCGGTGGTGTAACAGAAGCTGTTCTTCGTCGTCTGGTAGAAGGACATGACAAAGTTGCTCTGGATGCCATCGCTGAATGTGGTGTTCGAGGTGATGACCCGATCAAAGAATTCACTGTTCAGTACAAAGGAATGGATGTTAACATCTGTGTAGTCAGCGGACTGGCCAATGCCCGTACCGTCATGGATCGTGTAAAAGCCGGTGAAGCCAACTACCACCTGATTGAAGTTATGGCATGCCGCCGCGGCTGCGTCATGGGAGGCGGACAGCCTACCAGAGCCGGTGACCGCACCAAAGCAGCAAGAACACAGGGAATCTACAACGCTGACAGCGTAGCTGTAGTTAAGAAGTGTGACGAAAACCCGATGATCAACTCCCTGTATGCAGGATTCCTGAAAGGAAAAGAGCATGAGCTGATGCACAATACGGGATATTGATGCTGTGATATATTAATATAGGAAGAAAAAGCCCCTGGAAGGAATGCTTGCATTCCTTCCAGGGGCTTTTTCTTAATAACTATGGCTTATCTTCGACTTTTAAGTGTAAAGTATGATTATCATTCCGATGCCACCTTCACATGACACTGCTTTTTATAGAACGTAATCCCGATGGAAATTACCTGTTTATACCCGGATTTTTTTATTTCAATGGCATATTGATTCCTTGAAATTTGTGCCAGAGCAGTATCGCAGGAGGAATCCAACTTGCTTTCGGAGTCTGTGACTTTGGTTTCGATGACAATAGCGCGGCGGTTTTTTCTGTCTTTCACCGTAATATCTGAACGGCCAAGCCCGTTTTCCCGGTTAGATTTTACAACGTATCCTTTGCCGGAAAGCTGACCGGCCAGAAATGCGTGGTAAAAGTTTTCCTGATTGTCATAAAAACTGATCGTATCGAACAGAGTGTCGCTAAGATATGTCTGCAGTCGCTCCGCATCGCCTTTCCACAGAGCATCAAACAGTTCTGAGCGGTTGCTGGCTTCTGTTTTCGCCAGGAACCATTCATTGACGCTTTTTCTGAATAGTCCTCGTATCTCGGCGTTGGGAATCGTAAGTGCGAAATTCCCGTCCTCGAGAGTCTCCGGGATATCTTCCGGACGCATCCTGGTCAGATAACCTGTGAAATACAGCAGCGTCCAAAGGTTCCTTTCGGAGGAATGCAGTACATCGTAGGTCAGGTTGGATTCGATCGCTTCAATAATATACCCTCCGGAGAGAAGAACTTCAAACTTATCATTGACATCTGCCTCAGTCGTGCTGATGAATTGGTAAATGATATCGTTGTGGCTGGTGTGCTCCCAGTAACTGGCCGGAGGCGTGGCTGGATCAATCAGCAGGTTCTTCACATGGTTCATCACATCCCATGGGCAGTAAACGTCATGGCTGCCGAAATGATAGCCGTCATACCATCTTTTGATCTCATCTGCATGATCAGCAAGACCTGTGTCGAGAAGAAGTTTGTCCACATCTGCCTGTGTGAATCCAAAATACTCATCCAGCCGTGAGTCCGAGATTGTATCGGACACGAAATTGTTGGTACCGGTGAAAATACTTTCCTTAATGATTTGCAGACATCCTGTTACAATGGCAAAATTAAGGGCAGGGTTGTCTTTGAGTGCTGACAAAACGCCGCGGATAGTACTGAGCATCTTTTTGTAGTAACCTTTTACGCTTGCCTTTGCCAGTGGCACATCGTATTCATCAATGAGGAGGATGACTGGTTTACCATAATGTCTTGACATGACATGAGTGAGAAATAGAAGAGAATCTTTTAATTCGCTTTTTGAAGCAGTCCGTTCTGCGATTTTCAAAAAGACTTTCTTGTCAACTTCATGCATGACTCTACTTTCCAAAAGATATACATGGTTCATAAATATATTGGAAATAGTTCCTTCAAGCATCCCATACGCATCATTGAAGTCGTCACCATCAACATTTCTAAAAGAAATAAAAATAGTGGGGTGTTGGTTCATCCAGCACTTACACAGGTCTTCGTTTTTTGAAACGGAAAGGCTTTCAAATAATACGCTGCTGTCTTTTCGGATGTCAAAAAACTCAGCCATCATACTCATACCCAGCGTTTTTCCGAAACGTCTCGGCCGGGTAATCAGGGTGACCTGCGTGGCAATCGTTCTTAATAATTCTTCGATTAATCCGGTTTTATCAACATAATAAAAGTCATTTTTTCTAATGTATTCAAAATCAGAACGACCGACAGGAATATTGATATTCTTCATTAATTCAGTCCCCTTTCCGGTTATAAGCCATTAAATATGTCCATAGGTTACATACACCAATTACGTTTATAGCTTACCATAGGCCGGTGGTATTAGCAAGCGGAGGATGGGATTCCTCTCCGGTTCATTCTTATACTATATCTTCTTCTTCCATGCTCGGCTTCAATGCCTGCAGGTATGTGCTGATAATTTTGTTCAGGAATTGTCGTTTGTCTACAGGGCATGCCTTCAGCAGTGCTATCCCTGCGGCAACTCCCTGTTCCTCTTTTTGTTCTCCAAATAGCAGATAATCAGAAGAAACATGCAAAGTCTCTACCAGTTTGTAAAGCGTCTGTACGGACATTCCTTTTAGCCCCAATTCCAGATCATAACAAAAACGTGGAGTGATGCCGATCTTTTCTGCCAATTCTTCTCTGGTGATGCCCAGAAGTTCTCTTTGCGTTTTTATTCACTTACCAATATCGACGGATTTATACATAATAAGTCCTTTTCTTTCAGCATAGGGTTAACAATTAGCTGATTCTAGGTTAGCATAAATGTTTGTTTTGAAAATGAACTATTAAGGAAATATATATTGCCTTATTGTTCGAGGGGTAATATAATAAGTTTTGCAAAATAAGTTACTTATTTCGAGAAAAGTATTTGCAATTCGATGCTTTTATATTATTTGAAAGTATATCACTTGAGAGTGAAAAGTTCTAAATAAACTATAAGCATCCACCGATGTGTGCTATAATGAAATCACCAAAACCATCAATACGCACACAAAGGAGAATGCTTATGTATACAGATTATATCATTCATTTGCAGGAGTGTAAATAATAAAGACGCAACACACCACGGCAGACGCACGTTTTTTGTTTTAAACTATCCCCTTGTGCATCTGCCGGATTTTTTGGGTTTTGTGTATATAGTCTGTTTAAAATTGTACAGCAAACAAACCCTGTTTCCTGATTTCTCAGAAAATAAGATGTTTTTTAATTCAGCTTGCTCAGCACAAGATACAGATATTCCTTGTCCCAGCCGCACTTTTTTCGCTTGCTTTT
>JALERM010000124.1 GCA_022764165.1 Eubacterium sp.
TTTAATGACCAGGACATCTACCTCCATGGGTTTGGTACTAAGCTGATGTTCGTTCTCAAAGATCAGGTTTTCCTTATCTTCTTTCAGCTCAATCTGAATCCCTGCATAAAATGCAGGATGCCATTGAAATACTTCTTTTTCAGCTGGCATTTCTTTCATCTGCATTCCTCCTTATGATATTGCAGGAGGATTCTTTTTCGAAAACTCCTGCTGTGTAATGGAAATTAAGCATGAATTTTCTAAAAGAAACAGAGAAGATTCTCTGTATATGAAATGATTTCCAGATATTCAAAGCAATGCTTTGATATAGAAAGAATAAAAAGAAAAATATGCTTTGTTTGATTATAACAGACATCAGAAGATTTGTAAATGATAAATTATAATTTGCAAATTTCGACAGAGATTTGTAAATTTTTCTCTTGGTAGGCTCCAAAACTGTTGAAATATATTTTATAGCCTACCATGAATAGTTAGACATGGAATAAATTGACAATATGAAGGCTTTTATGGTATAAAGGATTTAGAGATTTGGCAAACCTGTCGAAAGGCAGGGACGCAAAGCTATGGTGTCTAAACAGTGATGTATGATTGACCGGCTGCAACTTCTGTGTTGCAGTCGGCCTTTTTATATCATAGGAAAGTCTTCTGACTTTCCTATGATATAAAAAACCTTCGGGGAACTTGTTTGCACATGAAATATAGATTTTTCTGGCTTAATAGATTAAAAAGAGTATAGCATTTTGCATATGATTGTGTTATATTTACCATGTTTAATTCCCGGCGAAGCCGGGCGTAAGCATACGTTTGATAGATAGAAAGCAGGTGCATCTATGCCGGATTTCCGTAAAGAGATTAAGTCAAAACGAACAATTTCATTATCCAGATTATCTGTGATTCTGCCTGCTGTGGCGGGCGTAATGTTGTTTGTTCTTTTGGTGTTTCTGGGTGTGACTGCCAATTTTGAGATACAACAGAGCCGGATGGATGATGGTCTGGTGACAGTCGGGGAAGTTTCCTGCCGTGAGGTTGAAAATGCGGAAGCCCCCATCGGTGTAATCAAAGAGTATACATTTACCATCGATGAAGGTCTGGAAAGGGACACATACCTTTCTTTTTATACTGTCCATCAATATGCTGAAGTTTACATAGACGGTCAGCTGGTGTATAGCATGAAACCTTCCGGGAAGTTGTTCACCAAAACGATTGGCAGCAACTGGTCGATGGTACCGCTTTGCCGGGAGGACGCAGGGAAAGAGATTCGTGTCAATATTATTCCCGTGTACGAGAGTTTCCGTAACAGTGAAGTTCAGTTTCTGGTGGGTTCCAGACTTAATGACTTCCTGGATCGCCTGCGTCAGGACTGGCCGCAGCTTCTTCTGAGTGTGATGGCATTGCTTGTCGGTATCCTGTTTTTATGTGCTGCGGTATATAAAATAATCTGGGAACGCAGTGACGGAGGGCTTGTCGGTCTGGGTCTGTTCTCTGTTATGATGGGACTGTGGCGGTTGACTGATACAAGGTTTACGCCATTTTTGACACCGGAAAAGCCGGTACTTATGTTTTATATCTCGGTGGCTATGCTGATGATTGGCACGGTGCCGCTGATGAAGTCCATGGAGGCACGATTTCATAAAACCAGCCATCGTATACTGGATGGATACTGTATTGCAGCGGCGGTGGTCTGTATCGTACAGCTGCTGTTTCAGATTGTTGGCACTGTAGATCTGAGGGAGAATTTGACTATCATCCATCTTATGATTGGTTTTTCTGTGGCAGTCTTTGTGGGAAATGTAATTTATGACCGCATAAAGTACCCTAAAAGTCAGTATAGTAGCGTCAGTCCTGGATTATCCCTCATTCTGGTGGCTGGTGTAGTGGAGGACGCTATTGCCTTTTATGTGAGAGGTACATCCTCCGGCCTGCTGTTTTCGCTTCTGGGCCTGCTCATTTATATTATACTCACGGGTGTGAAGATGATGTTTCACTATATCAGGCAGCAAAAGCAGCTTGCAGAGCAGGAAAGGGTACTTGCGGAAAATGAAAGACAGCTTGCTGAGAAAGAACGGCAGCTCACGGAAAACCGTATTTCTACCATGATCAGCCAGATTCGTCCGCATTTTATATACAATACACTTGGCAGTATTGAACAACTCTGTGAGCTTCAGCCGGAAGCTGCCGCAAAGCTGGTGCATAATTTTTCCTGTTATCTTCGCGGAAATTTCAGTGAGCTGGACAATCACGTACCGATTCATCTGTCAAAGGAGATAGAGCATGTTCGATATTATGTCAGCATTGAACAGGTTCGTTTCCCGGATATGGAAATCCGTTTTAATCTGCAGTCCGGTGATTTCCTTCTCCCGGCACTGTCCGTGCAGCCTCTGGTTGAAAATGCCATAAAGCATGGGCTGATGAAGCTGCCGGAGGGCGGCACAGTGACGGTTTCCTCCTATGAAACAGATACCCATTACTGTGTCAGCGTGGAGGATAACGGTGCAGGTTTTGACCCATCTATTTTACTTGATGAGAGAAAGCATATCGGTCTGCGAAATATCCGCGGACGGGTGGAAGCCATGTGCGGCGGTACGCTGACCGTGGAAAGTACACCGGAGGTTGGAACGAAAGTGGTAATCTCAATTCCGAAAGGAGTAAAAGAATGATTGCAATCACAGTAGATGACGAGCCTTTGATGCTGTACGCACTTTCCAAGGCGGTAAAGGCATCTCCCGATATCACATCGGTTACAGAATTTGGTTCCTGTAACGAAACACTGGAATGGGTGCGGAACAATTCCGTAGATGTAGCATTTCTGGATATTGCTATGCGCGGAATGGGCGGTCTTACCCTTGCGCAGAAAATCATGGAGATTCACCCCGACTGCAAAATCGTATTCTGTACCGGGCATGAGAAGTATGCGGTGGCAGCCATCAAACTCCGGGTATCCGGTTATCTGATGAAACCTATTTCCCCGGAGGAAGTACAGGAGGAAATTGACCATATCAAGAGCGTCAGAGCAAAGGAGAATCGACTGACCGTAAAATGCTTTGGCAACTTCGAAGTGTATTTCCATGGGGAAAGACTGGTGTTTAAGCGAACAAAAACAAAAGAACTTCTTGCGTTCCTTGTGGATCGGAAAGGCGCCGGGGTCACCGCCAGGGAGATCAGCGCAATGCTGTGGCCGGACAAGGTGGATGAAGTAAAAAACCACAATTATCTGCGCCAGCTTTTTTTTGACCTGCGGCAGACACTGGAAAATGTCGGGGCAGATTCTATTGTTATTCAGAGCAATTACAGCTATGCTTTGGATATTGAGAAAATTGACTGTGACTATTATGCTTATTTAAAAAACGGAAAGCCGGAATTTTACGGTGAATATATGATACAGTACAGTTGGGCTGAGGAAACGTGTGGCCTGCTTTGGGAAAGAACAGATATTTTGTAACAGGTTTGTGACATCCATGATAGTATACTATTATCGATCCATATCAGATACAACAAAGTCGGTGGAAAATAATAGAACAGTCAAAGCGGTTTTCACTTGTTAGAAATAGGTACAGTTACAAGACCTGATGAACAGACAGTTACTTTTATTGCTTTGCTGCTTACGGTTCCGCTGCTGTTTACAGACAGACCAGTCAGAATGATTGGCTGTATATATGTATATATCATTGCTTTTGTAATTGCAGCGTTGTATATCAAGGAGGACTATGTTCTTGTTGCGGACATTATAGACGCCGGTGTGTTTGGGACGATCAGTGCTATTATCAGTACTTATATGATGAGTGTAAAATGTCAAAGAATTTTATATGGACAGAAAGTGGTCATCATGAGTGAGATTGATATGCTTACAGGGGTGCGTAATCGAAATTCTTATGAACAGAATTTGTCAATATATCCCTCGCTCTGTAAGAAGAATCTGTCTTGTATATTTGCGGATTTGAACGGACTTCATGAGGTGAATAATACGAAGGGACATGAAGCAGGAGACAAAATGCTTCAATTTGTTGCGGAAAAGCTGGTGGAACAGTTCGGAAAAAATAATACCTATCGTATTGGTGGAGATGAATTTGTTTCGTTTGTTATAGATGGCTGCGCAGATGAGATACAGAAAAAGATCAATATGGTTGTGAGGTCTGCGAAAGAGCACGAGTATTACGTTTCCATCGGTTATGATACAGGATTTTGCTCTGATATGGATATGGGCTCACTGATCAATACCGCAGAAATGCGTATGTATGCAGCCAAAAAACAGTTTTATCAACAAAAAGGGATGGACCGAAGAATAAGAGTATGCCCCGGGCAAGAACAGAATATGGTATCCGAGCGTTTGAATCAGTGTGAAATATAAATAAATGATAGAGGAAGCGAGGTTGAGAACGGATGAGCGATAAAAAGAAACAACAAAGCAAATTACTTGTAAAAGTACGTGGACTTCTGCTGGGACTCTGTCTGATTGCGGGAGTGGGCGTTGGGTTGGCGTATGCGGGGGATGATACTTCAGAGAATAGAAAATTGCAGAACGGAAGCTTTGAAGATGGACCGACGTTTTCTGGTAATTATTCACAGCCGGATCAAAAGGAGGTTCCTTCATGGAATACGACAGCTTTTCAGGGAAAGATTGAATTGTTCAGAAAGAATACAAATACTTACATTTCTGGTGTAACATTAGAACCTAAAGATGGAACCTACGCTGCAGAACTGAATGCGGATGAAGAAAGTACCTTATATCAGAATGTAAAGACGACGCCTTCCAGTGTATATGAGTGGGGATTGGATCATGGTGCCCGGAATGGTACCGATACCATGGCTCTGGTGATCGGGCCAAAGCAGAGTGTTGATCCTTCAAAGCCATCGAAAGAGGGACGAGATCAGTTGATGCAGATGGTGGACTGGTTGATCAAACAGGGAAAGACATCTGTAAAAACAAGTGCAGGGTTAGGTGAACGGCTTACTGTTTACAGTAAAAAGTTTGCAGCCCGTGGAACATTTGCAGACAATGCAGGAAATAATGCATTCAGTCTGACACCGAGTACCATTTATACGGAAGAGTGGCATATCTGGATTATGGCATCCAGCAGAGCAACAAGTGGTACAAATCCATGGAATTCTTATGGATCCAATGTAGAAGGCTCTGCGGGAAGTGGCAATGGCTCCGGCAGCACAACAGTGGATCTGAGTAAGTATTATCTCTATACCGTACCGGCAGGTCAGACGGATACCCTGTTTGGATTCGTGTCTGTAGGATATGTTTATTCTACAACAACAGAGGACAAAGCAAAGACCTATGGTAACTTTCTCGATAATATCAATTTCCAGCTTTATCATCCGCTGTCAGGTAGTTCAACCACACATGGAAGTGCCGTTGTCGGCGGTAGCGACGGAACGACCGCGGGCGGGGGGACAGCGAACAGTGGTCATACAGTCACGGTGAACAACAAGCTGGCTACTTATGTGACTGACGGCGAGCCGCTGAAAATCCAGGCGATTGTAAAGAAAGCAGATGCGGATGCGGGATGTGAGTTTGTTGGTGTGTATTATACAAAACAGGATGAAAATGGAAATCCGAAGACTGAATTTTTGAAACTGGCAGGAAAGGCAATTGAGGATACCGGGAGTTTAACCGATGAGGAAAAAAAGGGGAAATGGATCAAATCGACGAATGATGCCGGTGATACCATTTATACCTATTATTTGGAAAACATCACGTCCGCAACAGACCTGCACTTTGTCTTCATCAAGAACCCCACCGTCACCTATGACCCTAATGGCGGTAAAGCGTACGTGGTGGAAAGAACTTATAACACAAATGAAGCAGAGAATGTGTACAGCTTCAAACCAGCTGTGCTTACAGAAAATACGGGTAGAGTGGACACAACGACTGGTGCCACGCCCAAGGAGATGTTTATTCCCCCGTATGTATCCCATGCGGCAGAAGGGCAGAACGACGGCTGGAAATTTATGGGCTGGTTACTGACCGGTGATAAATTGGAAAAGACTGGCGAAAAAGAAACACATGTAAATGCGGATCAGTTAGGCAAGTTAATACTTCCCGCTGTACATACCATAGCATGTAATTACTCTGTCGATGGAGCGACAGAAGAGACAGCAGCACAGCATTTTAACATTTATAATGGAAACGTGTCATTGACGAAAACAATTAATAAAACGGGTAATAAGGTTGATAGTGTGACCTGGAAAGATAACGGAGAAGAAAGGGCGTATGCAAATGACCACAAAGGTCTTACCATGATAGCCCAGTGGCGTTGGCGGCAGGCATTTATCCCTCAAGTGGGTAATGGGGACACCACATACACTAATTCAGCCGGTGGCGGAACCGTTGCGATTACCAGTGTAACAAATACATCCGATGAAAATTACAATGCTGCATATAATGCCAATGGCGGGAAATCCTACCATGCTGAAACCGATGAAACCATCACAGCCACAGCCACAGCAAAAGATGGTTTTACGTTCGAGGGATGGTATGATGCAAGTGGGAACTTAATTACCACAAACACCATCTACACCTATGTGGAAACAAAAGAAAGTGTCAATACCTACTATGCCAGATTTTCCGGTAGTGTTACCCAGACCTATATCCGTCAGGTGAAAAATGGAGATACCTGGGAAGATACGACAGATGATAAAATTGGAACCTTGGGTCGTTATGAATATATTGATGCACCGGGAATGCCAATCAGTTCTACAGCAACCGCCGGAACAGGTTACAAATTTGTGGGCTGGTACGATTCAACAGGCAACAAAGTTGCGGATACTATGCTGATTAATGATGGTGCAACCATCAGCTACACCACCACAGGAAATGCCACCTACTATGCACGTTTTGAAACGGCCTACACAGTCAAGTTTGAAGCCCAGACAAAACAGGCCAACGGAAATTTTAAGACAGATACTGTCGGCGGTAACGTTTCTGTGGCATCTGTGACAGATGTGAATGGTGCTGCGGCTAGTTCCAAGGCAACAGCAAATTCGGGATATAAATTCCTTGGCTGGTATGATAAAGATGGCAAGCAGTTAAGTACGAATGCCACATATTCTACCACGACAACATCGGCAACCAATAATGTCACTTACTACGCAAGATTTGAGATTGTGTATAATCCGACCGTAGAAAATAAGGCTTACCTCTCCTTTATTGCAGAGAGTGCAAACACACAGATTCCATCGGCATTCGCTGACCGTGATGCGGGAACCGAAAAGAATGCGGAAGGTTATGGTCTTGACAATAAATTTGGCAACACAATCTCGACGGGATTTAAGTATTCCCTGAATACGATGACCGATGTAAGTACGATCCAGATCACCGTCACAGTACCGGCTTCTGCTTACGTAAAAGTAGGCGGTACCGGAAGTTTTACAGGCAATGGAACTTCTATCCTGACAGACAGTGCTGGCGTTGCCTATAACAAAGGAAGTATCCAGCAGATCAGTAGTGCAACAACCCTCACCTATTACTGGGATGCATCCGGTTTACAGGCAGGCACAACATATGGTTTCATCATCGACAACCTCTATGCACCGGGAGCTACAGCTACGATTACCGTCAACGGTACAGCAGGAACGAAAGTAACCAATGACAATGGTGTAGTTAACACAGCATCAGGAGAATACAGGGATAAATCCCATTATCCAAAATAAGTGTAATAATTATATCACCACTCAGGCTGTGTAAATGGTCAATTTACACAGCCTTTATCTAAAATCCCTATTTCACATAAATTTTTCTCTCTGTCTTTTGTTGTCCTATCGCGGATTTTAGTATATACTGTAACATTATGAACTTTATCATAAAAGGAAGGATTCTGAAGATGATTTATGAGATTGCCAATCTGAAAGTAGAGATGAATCCGAAGTATGAGCGTCTGATGCGGCAGAGTGCATCTTATGAATCTTCCGGTGCTCCTGTGATTAGGATAGCACCGGATCCCAATGACGAATCCCGGGTGGTGATGAGCAGTCCTTCAGAGGAGGAACGGGAGTATATCTGCTGCAGTGCAGCATTCTGCCGAAAGATTGTACGACATGGCCGTTTTTTCCTTCATGCTTCTGCAGTTGTCTATGAGGGAGAAGCTTATCTGTTTTCTGCACCTTCCGGCACAGGGAAATCGACACATACGGCTTTCTGGAGAGAACTCTTTCCTGGAAGCTATATTCTGAATGATGATAAACCGGTGATCTGGCCGGAGAGGGAACAGATTACCGTGTGGGGAAGCCCTTTTGCAGGCAAGACAAATCTGCAGGTGAACCGGGGAGTCCCGTTGAAAGGAATCTGCTTTTTAAAGCAGGGCAGTGAGAACCAGATTCAGCAGGTGACAGAGGACCACGCATTGGCTTTGATGCTCAATAACACCTGGCGTCCCAGGAGTAATGAAGAAATGAATCTTTTACTGGACATGATGGAACAGGTCGTGTCACAGGTTAATATATATGAGATGAACTGCACCAGAGAGCTGGAAGCAGCGCAACTATCCTACAGAGTGATGAAAGGAAAGTGATATTGATGAATAAGAGTGGAAGAGCATATGAACCACCGAAGGCGAAGATTTATCGATTTGATGATAATGACAAGATTTTGACAGACAGTAGTAGTGTAACTCCTAATTATGCAGCAAATGCATTGAACCAATTCATGGAAGGCATTAATACAACTATAGAGAAAAACTAAGAAAGGACACTTATGCGTCTGATAGAAGATCATATTTTAAGGAAGGTACACGGCAATGTGGTGCTTGTACCGCTTTCCGACAGGGAAACGGATTTTAATGGTATGATTGCGCTGAATCATACCGGTGAGTTTGTCTGCAGGATGCTGCAGGAGGATACAGACAGAGACAGTCTGATCGAAAGTCTTGCAAAGGAATACGAGATGGAGCCGGAGCAGGTGGCAGCAGATGTGGATGTCTTTCTGTCAGAACTGGATTCCTGTCATGTGCTGATACGATGATACAGACAGGGAATATTGAACAGTGCCTGCAGGAACTGGGGTATGCAGTTGTGCCTGTCAGAGGAACCAGTATGTGGCCGCTTCTGAAAGAAGGAAAGACCCGGGTGCAGGTGGAGGCAAAAGAGGAAAAGCAAGTAAGAAAAGGCGACATAGTTCTCTATCGGAGAAAAGACGGCACACTGGTTCTGCACCGGATTATAAAAGTTGAAGAAGATACCTTTCTGGTGTGCGGAGATCACCAGTGGAAGCAGATGGAACAGGTACAGGAAGAACAGATCCTTGCCGTGGCGCAGGGATTTTTTAGAAATGGACATTATATAGATGAAAAAACGTGGTGGTATCGGTTATACAAAAAGTTCTGGACTGGGAACTTGACGGTACGCAGATGCTGCCTTGCATTTTTGAGACTGAGCGGTTTGGAAAAAATTTAAAGTAACTAAGAGAGGAGGAAGTGCCTATGTCGATGGAGACATTAAATGTCATTCAGTTTATACAGTTATTTGTTGGATATCTTGGATTTACAGCAGGGCTTCCTGCTCTTGTTTTTTACCGTAAAGTAAAGAGATTTCCTGCGGCAGTACGTTTTCTGATCTATTTTACTATCGGTAACTTCTATGTGATCAATCTGGTGCAGGTTCTGGAACTGCTCCATATTTCATATCGAATCACACTTTTCCTGTTTACATTTGGTCCGGCAGCATTATTGATTATTAAAATATATCAACTTCCGGTGGCTTCTTATATGAAAAAAGTGCTGGAAGAGTGCAGACATTACATTCTGCGGGAAATGGGATTCAAGACTTTTATGCGGCACAGATGGCAGGAAGTCAAAGTATTTCTCCGTGTTGCGGGAAGAAATGCCTGGCGGCTCTTGAAAGAAAATTTTTTGGATATTCCATTTCTGGTGATTTTTGCATTGCTTGTGTGGAAAGTATGCGGACCGGGGATTTTGCATAACTGGGGATATGGAGCCTCTGACATACCGGTACACAACTACTGGATCAATGGACTCGTTGAGAATAATATTTTTGTGGCTGGTATTTATCCCATGGGAATGCACTGTATGCTGTACTATCTGTCTACTATGCTGGGGATTCCGGTGTATGTGACTCTGCGTCTGTTCTGGCTGATCCAGTATAGTATGATCGCAGTGATGATTCTTGTGTTTTTGAAAGGGCACTGTAAAACAAGATTTCTCCCCTATCTGGGAATCATGATGTTTGTAGGTGCCAAATATTCTAATCGTATTTCCTATTCCCGATATGGGGCGACGCTTCCGCAGGAATTTGGAATGTTATACATTCTTCCGTCCATCTTTTTTGTAATGGAATTTTTTAAGACAAGAAAAGAAGAAATGGAGAAAGGAATCAACAGGATTCGCTGTACCTCATCCTGGCATCTGCTTGGGTTTGCCATGAGCTTTTCGCTGACGTTGGCATCTCATTTCTACGATACGATCATCGCAGGGGTGATCTGCATCGGTGTTGCCGTTGGTTACGGATATTGGATCTGGAGAAAAGAATATTTCTTTCGGATCCTGCTGGCAGGGATTCTAAGTATATTGATGGCATTTCTTCCGATGGCGGCAGCATTTCTCACCGGTAAAGAATTGCAGGGTTCCATGTACTGGGCGATGAATGTTATTGGCCTTAGAGATTATACGGTTCTCATATTCAGAATCCTCTGTATCGGTGTTGTGGCCATGACGGCAGGGGGAATCGTACTGATCGTGCGTGGTGTGAAAAGTGGAAAGATTTCCTTTGAAGATAAGAAAATACCAAAGTATTCCATACCAGTAAAACTGATCCTTCAGATTTTCAATCTTCTGCCCCTGGCAGCAATATTGTTGATTGGTTGGAAATACAGAGGAACAGTATTATGGGGATGTCAGCAGAATGCATTTGCCGTAGCGGATATGAATTGGGTTCTGTATGGAATCGGTGGAGCCTTGGGTGTAGGTTTGATTCTGAGATATATCATTGCACCCATGCGGGGAGCCGGAATTTTTTCAATGGTTATCGCAGAAGTGATTATGGGTTTAATCCTTGTAAGTGGTGCTCTCGGTTGGCCCATGTTGATGGAGCCTTACCGGGCAAGTATCTATTTTGCGTATCTGATACCGGTGGTAATTATCATGACACTGGACGGTGCCGTGAATCTCCTTTTTCTGGATCGTCTGCCGGAGACACGGCAGGCAGTAGGACTGATCCTAACGGTGCTGGTACTGTTCTACAGTACAAGGTATGACTGGATCAGAGGGTCTTTCGGAGGCGGTGGGCTGGAAATGAACGAGGCAATCCTCTGCACCACCAATATCATGAAGGAAAACGAAGGACAGGATAACAAATGGACGATCGTGTCTGCCAATGATGAACTTCGTATGATAGAAGAATATGGGCGTCATACAGAGACGATTGAGTTTCTGGAAGATATGGAATATTGGAATCGCACCAAGGAAGTGACGATTCCCACGGAAAAGGTTTACTTCTATATTGAAAAGAAGCCCCTCAATTATGCCAATGGATATGGAGGGGTGGTTCCCGAAGTGTCAGAAGAGCAGGCTGAGCAGGAGCTTCCGCCAAACTCAGGATTGGCTGCGTATAATGGTCCCCGCCGTTCCATCACCATGTCCCGCATGTATTACTGGGCACAGAAGTTTATGGAATTGTATCCCAATGAACTGAAAGTTTATTTTGAAAATGACAGGTTTGTCTGTTATTATATTGAGCAGAATGTATATCGACTGTACAATTTTGCAATCTATTATGGCTATAACTAGTGACACGAAAGAGAAGATGGAGTAAGTTATGGATATCATGCTTGTAGGCGGTGTATCGCCTATGATGAGAAAACTTTCATTAAAACTGTATAAAGAAGGGCACAAAATCTATGTGCTGACAGGAAGCCGGAATCCATCCAATCATTTTGAATATGCATTTGAACGGTATGATTTTCCCTATGAAAATGCTTCCGTGGAAGAGGTATTCCGGAGCGTGAACCCGGATGTGACCATTTTGCTGGGTGCATTTGATGGGAATCTGTCTGGAGAAGATCCCAAAAGAGAGGCGATACGGTACGCAGCGGGTTTACAGAATATTCTGCTTTCCTGGTCTGCACTGGAGAAAGGCCGGCTGATTTACTTATCTTCCGCAGAAGTGTATGGAAGTTCTTATCAGATTCCGGTGACAGAAACGATTCAGCCGGTTCCCAGAGGAATCCGCCCGCTGATGCTGTATCAGGGAGAAGAAAGCTGTCGGTTTTATCAGGAAAAGCTGAAAAAAGATGTGGTGATTCTGCGTCTGGACAGACTGCATGATGTTCCAAAAGACAGAAGAGAAGCAGCATTTGGAATCTGCCAGAGTAAGTGTCTGGATGCCTTTCATGAGGGGGCCGTTTCTTATCGGAGAAATTATAAGTATGGTCTTACTTATATGGGAGATGCGGTGGAGAGTATCTATAAGCTGGTTTCCTGTGAGGAACATAATCATGGTCTCTATCATATTTCTTCCAGTAAGCCATACTCGGAACTGCAGATTGCAGATGCCATCGAAGAGAATCTGGGAAAAGAGCTGGAGAAACTTGACAATACGCTGGAAGATCAGAGGTCGGTGATCCTGTCAAATGAACGGCTTAAAGAGGAGTTTGGGTTTCATATCTGGTGTGAGCCGGAAGAGACCATCCGGAAGACGATCCAATATATGAAGAATCATAGCGGACGGTTTCTGGACAGCTCTCATCCGGGATGGGATATCTGGCACAGAATATATTTCAAAACCATTGGTTTTTTAGGTGCACTGGTGCCTTACATAGAAAATCTGATACTTTTTATCCCGTTTTTTATGCTGAATAACCGTGCCACAGGAAGCCAATATTTTTCAAAGATTGATTTCTATCTGATTTATGTCTTATTGTTTGCAGTGGTTCATGGACAGAGACAGGCAACATTTTCCGCATTGCTTGCCACGGCAGGTTATCTATTCAGACAGATGTATAATCAGTCGGGACTTACGGTAGTAACAGATTATAATACCTATGTGTGGATTGCGGAAATCTTCATTGTGGGTCTGGTGGTAGGCTACATGAAGGATCAGCTGCAATTTATGCAGGAAGAGAAAGAACAGGAAGTGGAATTCCTCTCAGAACGTGTGACAGATATCGGTGACATTAACGACAGTAACCTTCGTGTAAAGGAAGGACTGATTACACAGGTTGTAAACTATGATTACAGTCTTGGTACTGTGTATGACCTGGTAGAACAGCTGGAAGAAGATCAGCCGGCACAGATTCTTTTCCATGCGATTACACTGATCCGGAATGTTATGGACTGTCAGGATGTGTCCCTTTACCGTATCAATGAGGAGAAATATGCCAGACTGTTCGGATATACTTCTGCAAAAGCCGCTTCCATGGGATTTACAGTTCATTTGCCGGATAAGGATGCTCTTTATGAGTCATTTTCCAGACAGGAAGTGTATCTGAACCGGACCATGGATTCCCACTATCCCATGATGGCATACTGTATTTATGATGGAGATAAAATGGATATGATGATCCTGCTGTGGAGCATTCCTTTTGAACGGATGACCATTGATGAGTCGAACCGTCTGACCGTCATCAGTAAGCTGATTCAGAAGTCTGTTAAGCGATCAGCAACGTATCTTGACCTTTTGCGGAATGAACGGTATCAGAAGGACAGCCCGGCACTGCGGGCAGAGGCCTTCGAGGAAGTGGTTTATACTTACCATGAGGCCGGTCATAAAAACCTGACAGAATATATTTTACTGCAGGTTTTTTCGGCACAAATGGGTATGGAGAAAGCCGGAGTCATCATTGGCGAAATCCTTCGCCAGACAGACTATATTGGATATCGTAATGACGGTAATCTCTATATCCTTCTTACCAGTACAGACAGGAAAGGATGCGGTTTTGTTCAGAAGAACCTGGAGAAGAAAGGTATTTTCACCGTGATCAGTGAGGAGATGGGATTATGACACGCAGTGGAATCATCTTTATCATCATTCTTATTCTGAATGCACTGCTGGCATTCGTTTACCTGCTCTGGTATCTGATTTTTAAAAAGGATAAAGATAACCGGAAACAGTATGTGATGCATACAATGATTATGCTGCTCTGTCCGATTGTGGGAATATTATATTTCTTTTTTGCTTTTTTGAAATATCATTTTCTAAAACTGGGAGAAAGAGACCTGACGGATGTAGAATTCAGTAAAAAGAGACAAACACCGAGAGTAAAAGCCGATGAGGAACGGGAACGCAATATTGTGGCGGTAGAAGAGGCGATTCTTATATCGGATCAGGAAAAGAAACGAACCAATATGCTGAATGTACTTCTGGGGGAGACTGAGGATTCCTATGCGGCAATCGCCCTTGCTCTGGACAGTGATGATTCTGAAGTGGCACATTATGCGGCATCTTTTTTGCAGAGTAAGATGGATAGCTTTCGTGAAAACGTGAGAAAGATGCAGGAGGAGATTGAAGAGGGCGATATCGAAGACGAAGAATGTCAGGAGCAGATTCTGGAGTTAATTAACTATATGAATCAAATGCTGAAACAGAAAGTATTTACCAAAATCGAACAGGTGGAATATGTAACCCGGATGGAACTGCTTTGTGACAAATTGTTTGAAGAAGCCAGAGGCAGGATGCTGCCGGTCTGTTATGAAAGTATTCTGGGAAGAATGATGGAACTGAGATTATATGAACAGGCAGAACTGTGGGGAGACCGTTTCTGTGAGCAGTATCCGGATCAGTTGTCTTCCTACACGCTCCGGTTAAAACTGTATTTTGAGACGAACCGGAAAGATAAATTTTTTGAAGTGCTGGATCAGCTGCGGGCTTCGTCGGTGGTGGTTGACAATAAAACACTGGAACTGATTCGTATGATTCAAAGATAAGGGAGTATTTGAAATAGGAAGGAGGAAGAGGTATGCTGTCAAAACGTAATTTTGCCATGATGATGATCATGAATCTGGTTGTGCTTGTACTCTTTCTCCTTTCCGCAGTATTAAAAGAATATTTTAATGACTATGATGTCAATCATGCAGCAGAGACGGAGTTGATTGATAAAATAGACCAGAAGATTGATGAGGATGGAAATACGGATACCCGATGGGATTCTCTCCCGGCAGACCAGCAGGTTCTGTATATCGGTACCATGGATAACAGTTACTATCGTGTAATGAAAGAATGGTCAGGGTACCGTAAGAAATCCTTCCGGGTGTTCGGATCTTTAGAGGCGGCTGATGAAATTATCCGGATTCAGGAGGAGAAAAAACCATATATTCTTATAGATGGACAATTGATTGAAAAGAATCCGGAAGATGCAGCGACAAAGTTATCAGAGTATGTTGAGCAGGGCGGGGTTGTTATTTTTTATCGTCTGCCTTCCTATCAGACGATAGAAGGATGCGGAAATTTACAAAATCTGCTTGGTATCCAGCATCTTCGGGGTGAATCGGTAAAATTACATGAGATCCGTATCTACAGTGGATTCCTTCTGGGAGGTGAAACCTGTTATTCCTTTGAAGGAGTGGAAGAGCCGGAACTGATTGACATGGAGCGGGAAGTGCCCTGGTACGATATTTCCGCCAGAACAAAATCATACATGGTGGGATTCCTTTCCGAAAAGGAAAAAGAGTCTATGAGTCTGAATAATGAAGATATGCCGGCCATCATATGGAGAAGCAATATGGGAACCGGTTCTGTATTTGCGGTGAATGGAGACTATATGGAAGGGGAAGCTTCTCTGGGAATTATGGATGCTATGGTCTATGAAACAGAAGAGTATTCTCTTTATCCGGTGGTAAATGCCCAGAACCTGTCCATCGCAGGATTTCCGGATCTGACGGTGGAAAATGAAGAAAAAATGGCAGAAACCTATGGAATGACCAACCAGCAGTTTTGCAGGGATATTCTCTGGCCTTCCTTTGTGGCTGCAGCACAGAAAAACAATTGGAAGATTACTTCATATCTGTCTGTGAAGCAGAGGGATGAGTCGGAGAAGGAACCGAATCAGGATGATCTGATTGATTATCTGAAGTATTTTAATGAAGAGTCAGCGGAGGCGGGTGTTTCCCTTGGGCGAATAGACAGTTCAGATATCCGATTGTCAGTGTCAGATGAGAAGGAGACATTGAAAAGCTGGGATATGGATTATGTGTTTGCCGGCGGATATGTCCGTAAGGAAAATAAGGATAAGCTTGCATCATTAATCGATGGGAATGGACAGATGGAGTATTTTCAGGATATCCGTACAGTGGTGGGAGAATACGAAAAAGATCAGCAGATAGTATCCTGGCTAACAGATAAGATTACTCTCCAAAATGCCACAACCGATGCTTACCGACACAGCTACAAAGATAGTCTGTGGCTGAAAAGTCTGGAGACATCACTGGGATATAGCAATATTCAGGTAGATATTTACCGGGTATTATGGCCGGAAAGCAAAGCTGACCAATGGGAAAAGGTAGCGGAGAAGATGGCGGCAAATATCGATACCTACTGGAAGCCCTTTGCCGCATTTGATAAGACGACGATCAGTCAGAGTGACAGCAGAGTCCGGAATTTCCTGAACGGCAGTATAGAAAGCACCAGAGAAGGGGATCAGCTTACTATACAGACAAAAGATTTTACCGGGGATGCGTATCTTCTTCTCAGGACACATGGGGAGAAACCGGAGTCGATGACCGGAGGCAGCTGGACACAGGTGGAAGAAGACACGTATCTTCTGCAGCTTACAGCGGCGGAGGCTTTTGTTACGCTGAAACAGGAGATAGACCTTTATTATAAATAATAACCAGAGAAGAGGTGGAGCCATGCGAATCTGTATTATAGCAGAAGGATGTTATCCATATGTGGTCGGAGGAGTGTCCGGCTGGGTTCACAGTATGATTCAGACATTTCCGAAGCAGGAATTTATCCTGCTTACTATCATAGCAAACCGGGAACTGAGCGGCAAATTTGCCTATGATCTGCCGGAGAATGTGACAGAGGTTCATGAACTTTATCTGGAAGATGCAGACTGGGGAAGTGTAAATAAACGGCATAAAACCCGGCTGAAGAAGGAGGAATATCACGCGCTGCGAAGCCTGATCCTGAACCATGAGGTAGAGTGGGATGCCATGTTTGACTACTTCCGGGATAATAATGTATCAATCAATCACCTTCTGATGGGAGAAGATTTTTACCATGCAGTGCTGGACTGCTATAATCTGCAGTATCCGGATATTGTATTTTCGGATTTCCTGTGGACCATGCGCTCCATGTACCTGCCGCTTTTCCTTGCCATGTCCATGGACGTTCCCAAAGCTGATGTGTATCACGCAGTGGCAACGGGATATGCGGGAATTCTGGGCAGTATGGGAAAGCATTTTCATAACGGGCAGCTGATCGTTTCGGAACACGGGATATACACCAGAGAGAGAGAAGAAGAACTGATCAAGGCAGAATGGGTGCAGCGCCTCTACAAGAAAATCTGGATCCAGCAGTTTAAAAAGATGTCTCAGGTAGCCTACGACAAGGCCGATTTAGTAACCAGCCTGTATCAGCATGCGAAAGAACTGCAGATAGAACTGGGGTGTCCGAAAGAAAAGACTGCAATCACACCAAATGGAATTGATTATATGAGACTGGCAAATCTTCCGGGGATTTCTCCGGAAAATGAAGGACATGTCCATGTGGGTGCCATTCTTCGGGTGACACCGATCAAAGATATTAAGACTATGATACAGGCCTTTGCCTATGCGAAAAGACGATGTTCCAGGCTGAAGCTATGGATCATGGGACCTTTTGATGAGGACCCGGAGTATGCGGCAGAGTGTTTTAAAATGGTGGAGACCATGAACATTCCGGATGTGGAATTTACCGGGAGAATTCAGATTACAGATTATCTGGGCTGGATGGATATGACGATCCTTACCAGTATCAGTGAGGGACAGCCTCTGACGATTCTGGAAAGCTTCGCTGCCCGTGTGCCGGTGATCGCCACGGATGTGGGAAACTGCAAGGGTCTGCTGTATGGAGAAGATGATGATTTTGGAAATGCCGGAATCCTGACCCACATCATGAATATTGAAGAAATCGCCAGTGCCATGGTCCGTCTGGCAGAGGAGCCGGACACCCGCAGACAGATGGGTGAGGCAGGTTATCGGCGGCTGATGCGAAAGTATAAGATTGAAGATATGAAAAAAACGTATGATAAAATTTATCGGGAAGCAGCCCAGAGGCAGAATCTGGTATGGGAGGAAAATGTAAAATGAATCTTTTACTGATAGATGATGAACCACTTCTGCTTCGAAGCCTGGAATGTGCTGTCACAGAGGCATTACCAGACGCACAGATTCACAGCTTTGTAAAAGCAAGAGAAGGATTGGAATACGCCAAAACAGAAAAAGTAGATGTTGCTTTTTTGGATATACAGATGCGGGGGATCGATGGACTCTCCCTGGCGAAAGAACTGGTGGCAATGCGTCCGGATACCAATATCGTGTTCTGCACAGGGTTTGCTGAGTACGCACTGGATGCTTTTGATGCCTATGCCAGCGATTATCTGCTGAAACCGATATCGCCGGAGGCGATAAAAAAGGCAATGAAGCAATTAAGACATCCGGTGGAAGAGAGCAAGAGGGTGAAGTTCAGTTGCTTCGGCAATTTTGAAGCCTTTTGCGATGGAAAGCCGATTTGTTTCGGTTTGTCCCGAACGAAGGAGCTGCTTGCCTATCTGGTAGACCGAAATGGGGCAGAATGTCGTGCAGCGGAAATCTGTGCAGTGCTTTTTGAGGATAAACTGAACAATTTCTACTACCACAAGATTCGGGGTGACCTGATCAAAAAATTCACGGAGCTTGGAATTATGGATTGTCTGCGTGTGACCCATGGAGGTCTGGCCATCAATCGAGATGCGGTGGACTGCGATTATTTTGCATATAAGGATGGAAAGATAAAAGAAAAGCCAATGGAATATATGACACAATATACGTTTGGCGAGTTCACACTGCCAAATATGTGAATTCCAATTTCTTTCCAATTCAATTTGATATAATAGTACAAGGAGAAGAACATGGCTGGAATTGGTGTAAAACTGAACCGGATTTATCATAAGAATACGATTACCACCGATATCATCGGATTTTTCTATAGTACCGTGGTAACCATTGCACCGGTTCTTGTTGTGATTATCAACCTGATGCTGATGCAGAAGGTGCTGAGGTTCAATACTGTTCGCTATATCGACCGGGAACTTTTTTCCTGTACGGTATTGTATGTATTTATCTTTTCCCTTCTGACCACATCGCCATTCAATGCGGTGCTATCCCGCTATCTGTCGGATGTGATTTTTGAAGAACGGTTTGAGGATGTGCAGCCATGCCACAGAGTGGGGCTGTTGACAAATCTTTGTTTTAGCTGTCTGTTTGCAATCCCCTTTTGCTTCTGGGAGCATCTGGTGGGAGGGGTGCCGATTTACTATGTGTTCACCGGATATTGTTGTTTTGTCAGTCTGGTTACTGTATTTTACAATATGCTGTATCTTTCCATCTGCAAAGAATACCGATTGATTTCCTTATATTTTCTGACAGGAATGGTAACATCATTTTTTCTGTCACTCTTTCTGCGGTATGTGTGTAAAGTCAGCATTACCTACAGTATGCTTCTGGCACTGACAGTGGGATTCTTTCTTACGGCTGTGCTGGAATGGGCAAAGATCCATCAGTTCTTCCCGGATAACAGTGAAGAATACAAAAGAGTATTTGAATATTTTCGGAAATACTGGCATCTGATTCTGATTAATTTCCTTTATACTCTGGGACTGTTTGTACATAACTTTGTGTTCTGGGGAACGGATATGGCCATGCATCTGGTTCGCACCTTCGTGTGTAACCAGCCCTATGACATGGCAACCTGCCTGGCAATGTTCACCAATATATCAGCCAGCGTTATCTTTATCTCAAGAGTGGAAATGTATTTCCATGAACGGTACCGGGCTTATGCGGATGCTGTGTTTGGCGGAAGAGGTATCGATATTCGAAATACAAGAAAAAGGATGTTCCGGCAGTTGGGAAGTGAACTGATGACACTGGTGCGCCTGCAGTTTATTGTGTCGGTAGTCATCTACCTGCTTTTTGTAATCTTCCTTCCGGGTATGGGATATGCCGGACTGGTTATGAGAATCTATCCCATGGTGGCAGCCGGATATTTTATTCTGTTTCTTATGTACTCAGAGATTATCTTTCTGTACTATTTTGAAGACCTGAAGGGGGCTCTGCTTACGGCGATAAGCTTTTGTGCGGGAACCTTTCTTGCCAGTCTGGTGGCCGTGCATCTGAGCTCTATATTCTATGGAACCGGAGTATGGGTTGGTTCTGTGACAGGGTTTACCGTGGCTTATATGAGACTCCAGTGGATGGAGAAACATCTGGATGAGCACATGTTCTGCAGAGGAAATATTATGAAACAGGCGAAAGGAATCAAACCTTCTCCGAAAGTATTTGATCTTAGGGAACAAAAAAAGTCGGAGGCAAGTCTGGAAACAGAGAGATAGGAGACGAAGGAGGGGGATACAAAGAGATGAAAAAGAAGATATTATTTGTTATCAATACACTGGGATATGGCGGTGCCGAGCGTGCCATGCTGGATCTGTTTGATGTATTGGGACCGGAAAAATATGAAGTATCTTTGTTTGTTCTGACGGGACAGGGAGAACTCAGTCATGCATTGCCGGAACATGTGCATCTGCTCAATCAGGATTATCAGGATGTATCTGTACTCACCAAAGAGGGTAGAAAGCTTCTGATGAAGAGCGTTTTGAAAGCTGGAATCGGGAAAGGTCTCTTCCTGCGGCGGGCCCCCTATTTGTTGAAAAATCTCTGGAACATGAGCAAAAGCGGGAGAATTCTGCCGGATAAATTATGCTGGAGGCTGCTTGCGGACGGTGCACCACGTATCAGGAAAGAATATGATCTGGCGGTTGCCTATCTGGAAGGGGGAGCAACCTATTATGTGGCAGAACATGTGAAGGCAAAAAAGAAAACAGGATTTGTACATATCGATTACGGACAGGCAGGATACACAAGGGATCTGGATCTGGGATGCTACAGGAAAATCGACTGGATTTTCACTGTTTCTGACGAGGTAAAAGAGCATTTTCTGGAAGTGTATCCGGAGTATGAAAAGAAAGTCTCTGTGTTTCACAACCTGGTGAATCAGGACAGAATCCGGAGAATGGCAGATCAGGGACAGGGGTTTGAAGATGATTTTGAAGGGTATCGAATTTTGACTGTCGGAAGACTAAGTCATCAGAAGCGGTATGATATCGCCATACAGGCCATGGCTTTACTGAAAGAAAAATGCAGCGTGCCGGTACGGTGGTATGTGCTGGGAGAGGGAGATCTTCGTTCCAGCCTTGAAAAACAGATCAAAGAGGCGGGTCTGGAAAAGGATTTTATCCTGTTGGGTGTAAAGAAAAATCCATTTCCTTACTATAAAAACTGTGATTTTTATGTACACGCTACCGGATATGAGGGGAAGAGTATCGCCATACAGGAGGCACAGACTCTTGGAAAACCCATCCTTGCCACAGACTGCAGCGGAAACAGGGAACAGATTAACAATGGCGTAGACGGATGTCTGTGTCAGCTGACACCGGAGGCCGTCAGTGAACAGCTTCTCTGGATGATTCAGCATCCGGAGGAAAGCAGAAATTACGCGGAAGAAGCGAAGAAAAAAGTGCTGTATCATACGAAAGGGCTGGCTCAATTCCTTGCCCTGTTAGATTAATTGATTACTTAAGAGGAAAAAGCGATGAAAGTACTTATTATTATACCGGCATACAATGAAGAGAAAAGCTTAAAAAGAGTGATCGAACATCTGAAACGCACTTGTCCGCAGTATGATTACCTGATTGTAAATGATGGATCAACCGATCGCACAAAAGAAATATGCATGAATAATCATTATCATGTGATCAGCCATCCTGTGAATCGGGGATTGACCGGAGCCATGCAGACAGGAATGAAGTATGCACTGAAAAATGGTTATGATATGGCAATACAGTTTGATGCAGATGGTCAGCACTTGCCGGAATACATAAAAGATATGGTGACATATATGGAAGAAAAAAACTGCGACATTGTGATTGCTTCCAGATATTATGGAACAAAAATGCCGGTTCGTTTGAGAACTGTGGGCGGGAAAATGATCTCTGCTGCAGTCTGGCTGACCACAGGAAAACGTCTGACAGACCCAACCAGCGGCATGCGTCTCTACAAGAAAAACATTATCAGGCTTTTTGCAAAGGGAAGCATCGAAGAACCGGAGCCGGATACGCTTGCATATCTGATTCGGATGGGAGCGGATGTGCAGGAGGTGAAAGTCCGGATGGAAGAGAGAAAGACAGGCAAGAGTTATCTGACACCGATCAATGCGACAAAATATATGGTAAGAGTGCTTTCATCGATTCTGATCTATCAATGGTTCCGTGAGAGAAAGAAAATAAAACACGATATTGAAAACTTCAAAAATTCACAGCATTGTGATATTGACAGAACGGCCTAGGGAGGACATCAGTGAGAAAGAGAATCTGTTTTTTTTCAGGTGATATTACGAGAAGCGGGGGAACAGAGCGTGTGGCAGTCCAGCTTGCCAATGCACTGAGGGAAGACCCGGCATATGATATTTGTTTTATAAGTCTGACGGAACAGCAGAAAACCCCGTTCTACCCTCTGCATCCGGAAATTAACAGATATCATCTGGGAGAAAAGTGGATCAATCCGGGGCCCGGATATCTTCCCCTGATCGGGAAACTGCGGAAATTGTTGAAAAACTTGCAGATTGATATTATAATAGATATAGACATTGTGCTGGATGTGCTTGCGATACCGGCGGCGAGAGGGATGAAGACGAGGGTGGTGTCGTGGGAACACTTTAACTGTGAATTTGAACAACAGGTTTTATATCGTAAACTGATATCAAGGCTGACGGTTCATTTTTCAGATTACATTATTACACTCACAGAAGAAGATAAAGAAAATTATAGGAGAATTCTGGGAAGAAAAACGCAAATATGTGCAATCTACAATATGGTTCCTAAGATGAAAAGGAATGAAGAAGTATTGCGTGAGAATTGGATTGTAACGGCAGGCAGATTGACATATCAAAAAGGAATAGAATATCTGGCTCAGATTGCAGTTCCTGTTCTTAAAAAGCACCGTGACTGGAAATGGCTGATTTTGGGAGATGGAGAAGAGAGAACTATTCTGGAAAAGACTATTTCAGAAAATAATCTGGAAGATCAGCTGAAACTGAAAGGAACGGTTGATAATGTGGAATGGTATCTGAATCGGGCAAAATTATTTGTGCTGACATCCAGATATGAAGGGTTTGGTATGTGTCTTGTAGAAGCAATGCAGATGAAGGTACCCTGTATCAGTTTTGATATCAAAATCGGACCGTCAGAGATTATAACCAGAGAGAAAAATGGAATACTGATTCCTCCATTTGAATGTGAACAAATGATACAGGAAATCAATGATCTGATTGACAATCCAGACAGGTTAGAAGAAATGTCAGCAAATACGATGATTGGTTTTGAACGATATCAGGATGAATATATAAAAGAAAAATGGAAAAATGTATTGAATAAATTGTCATAGCAAAGGAAAAAAACATGGCAGAGGTAAGCATCATTGTACCTGTATATCAGGTGGAAAAATACATCAGACAATGCGTGGACAGCATATTGGCACAGACATTTACCGATTTTGAACTGATACTTGTGGATGATGGATCTAAAGATATGTCCGGGCAGATTTGTGATGAATATGCGGGGATGGATACAAGGGTGAAAGTGATTCATCAGAAAAACAGTGGTGTAGCGGCTGCAAGAAATCATGGCATTACATGTGCAACTGGAAGCTATCTTTGTTTTGTAGATGCTGATGACTGGATAGAAAAAACGATGATTAAGCAATGCCTTTCACAGATAAAAGAAAATGATGCAGATATATTGCGGCATGGGCACATAATGGAATTATGGAAAGATGAGAAAGGTGTAAATGAAGAGAAAAAAGATGCACCGAATTTTGCAAAAATACTGACTCATGATCAGATAGCAGAAGAAATGGAAAAATTTTGGCAAAATTGCAGTAATTATGTGTGGAATTATTTTTTTAAAAAAGAGACAATAGGACAGATACGATTCCCGGAAATTAAGATATCAGAAGATCATGTTTTTGTGTTGGAAGTTCTGAAAAACTGTAAAAAAATCTGCTTTCTCTCAGAAAATACATACCATTATTGTATGAGAATGGGGTCTTCGGCAAATCGTTGGCAGGAGACAGGTATATGGTGTCAGATAGAAATGATTCGAGCATGCCATCATTTTATGGAAAGTTTTAGAATAACAGCAGAAAGAAAAATGAGATTGATGGCAAATATGGTATTAAATGCATATTCTTATGCAATTTATTTATTATGTTTTCCAGAATGCAAATGGTCCGTAAGAGAAAAACTGATGAAAATCAGTGAAGTGAGAAAAGAACTGGAAGTAGATCAGTATGTTTCGTATGCTGTACTGTCTGGATTGTCCACAGGTGACAGGATTAAGCTGCGATTAATTTGCCTGAAGCAGGAGAAGCTGCTGATCTTATTAGGTCCAGTATTTATGAGAGTTGTACGAAAAGCAAATGGGTAAAAGGGGAATGCAAAAGAATGACTGAAGTCAGTATGATTGTACCTGTATATCAGGTAGAAAAATATATTGCACAGTGTATTGAAAGTGTATTGAAACAGACATTTCAGAACTTTGAATTAATTCTTGTGGATGATGGTTCGAAAGATCAATCTGGTATCATCTGTGATTCGTATGCAGCCAAAGATGAAAGAATTATTGTGATTCACACGGAAAACAGAGGTGCAGCAGCAGCGAGAAATACAGGACTGGATCATGCTTCGGGGAGATACATCACTTTCCTGGATGGTGATGATTATCTGGCTGAGAACATGATTGCTAGACTTTATGAAGTAATAAAACATTCAGACTATGATATGGTTGTATGTGATTTTTTAAATCTCTTACCGGACGAAAAAGATAATTTTATTGTACATCTTCAGGAGCAGACTGTATGTGGAAGAGAAGTGTTGGAACATCTGAAAAATGAAAAGAATCACGGTGTGTGGACGATTGTCTGGAATAAAATTTATAAAAGAGAATTGTTGGAAAACCTGAGATTTCCCTCAGGAAAATATTTTGAAGATGAGTTTTTTTCTAATCAATTGTATTTAAACAGTAATCAAATTCATGTGATACCGGATGTATTGTGTTATCATAGAGTGTTGGCAAGCAGTACAATGAATACACAGAAAACAGAAAATTATCTGGATTTACTTGATGCGTTGCAGGAAAGATTAGAAATATACTTGAAATATAGTTATTCGGCAGATGAGATATACAAAGTGTTGATTTTTCTGTTGGATCCTTTTACGAGATGTGTAAAAGCAAAGTTTAGAGGTGGAAATAAACAAAGAGTAAATCAGACGAAAAGATTTATTAAAGAGACAGCCAAAGAACTGATGGGTAGAGAATTGTCATTTGTAAAAAAGGGTTCATTGGTTTTGATCGGTTTATTTCCTGATTTGACATATCGGGCAGCGATAAAGTTTCGAAGCCAGTTGGAAAAATTTTTATAGACAGAAGATAAGGAAAATAGTATGCGTAAGATATGTGTTGTTATGGGCGGCGTAATGCCGGTTCCTGCTGTATGCGGTGGTGCAATTGAGACACTGGTTACAAGTATTGTAAAGAAATATTCAAGCAAAGATGGTTTTCAATTGACGGTATGTTCCGTATATCATCCGGAGGCGGTGAAAGTCGCAAAGCAGTATCCAGATGTCAGATTTTTTTGGACACATACCAGGAATATTAAATATATGTTCATGCATGCTATATTTCTTGGAATACGAATGACAACCGGAAAATGTATCAGGCCTTTGCAGCGTCATTACAATGAGATAGCGAAACTATTCCAGAAGGAAAAGTTCGACCTTATTATAGCGGAAGGCGGAGATACACAGGCCATTGCAGACGTTGCGAAGGGATATCGTCGTGAACAATTTGCAAATCATATCCATATTCATTATCTGCCGCCGGAAAATATCGTGGAAAACTACGGACATGTTATCGGAGTGAGTGAATTTGTAACAGAAGAATATTTGAAAGTTTGTAAAATTCCGGTAAAAGCACATGTGTTGAAAAATGCAGTTGATGTGGAAAGATTCAGTCAAAATGTATCAGAGGAGCAGAAAAGAAGTATAAGGAAAAAATTGGGATTATCTGAAAAGGATTTTGTAATTCTTTATGTGGGAAGGATTATGGAGATTAAAGGTGTGCTTGAACTTATGCAGGCGGTTACTGGATTAGAAGATAATCATATAAAACTTCTTATTATGGGGAGTGCAAATTCCGGGAAATGGTCTTTCTCCAATTATGAAAGAAAAGTAAAGAAGTTCGCTAAACGGAATAAGGAGCGTATTATTTTTACCGGATATGTAGATAACTCGGAAGTATATAAATATGCAGCGGTGGCTGACATACAGTGTTTACCAACATTAGTAGCAGAAGCGGCACCACTTGTTGTTCTGGAAGCAATGGCAGAAGGACTTCCATTGATTGTAACAAAATCTGGCGGAGTGATAGAATATATTGACAAAAGTACAACATTGATCATTGAACAGGAAAATGTTATAGAGAATTTGAAAAGAGCAATTATCTATATGAAAGAGCATCCAGAAGTGCGAAGACAGATGTCAGAGAATGCCAGGATGCAAAGTAAGAAATATGATGAAGTAATTTACTATAAAAATTTCGTTGAAATGGTTTTTGACATAATGGAGAAGGACAGTGGAGAAGAAAATAGGTGTAATTACGATAAATGATTTTAATAATTATGGAAATAGATTGCAGTGTTATGCCGTCCAGCATTACTTAGAAGGTATGGGATATATTGTGGAGAATATTTATAATGAGTATAGCAACAATTGTTTTATAGTGAATAAGGGGAAAAAGTTTATTCGACAGTTGATAAACTGTACCAATAGAAAGAAAATAGGTATTAGAAAAGATAATTTTTGCGAATTTAATAAATGGATTAAGTTTTCAGAAGAACGTATAATAAATGGAGGATTTAATGAAAATTTAAATAAAAAATATGATTACTTTATAACCGGGAGTGATCAGGTCTGGAATCCTTATGACAGCGGAAGAAGTGAAATAGATTTTTTGACTTTTGCAAGTAAAGAAAAGAAAATTTCTTTTGCGGCAAGTATGGGAGTTGAAAAGTTACCAGATCATGTGAAAGAAAAATATAAACAATATTTAGAAAATTATAAAAACATTTCTGTTCGTGAAGAAACTGCTAAAAAAATAGTTGAAGACTTAACAAATAGGAAAGATATAGAAGTATTGGTTGATCCAACAATGTTATTGACGGCAGAAGATTGGGGAAAAATATCTCAGAAACCAAATATTGATTACCATACTAAATATATTTTGACATATTTTTTAGGTGGAGACAAAGAAAAGGCAAATGTAATTAATAATATTGCTATAAAATTTTCTTGTGAAATAATAGATGTTTACGATAAGAATAGTATATTCTACACATGTGGACCTCAACATTTTCTGTATTTGGAAAAAAATGCTTTTTTAGTTTGCACAGATTCGTTTCATTCAGTTGTGTTTGCTTTTTTGTTTAACAGACCGTTTATTGTTTTTAATAGAGAAAATACAAACATAAACATGAATTCTCGTATAGAAACGTTTTTGTCAAAATTTGGACTGCAACAAAGCAGATATAATGCCAGTAGAAATTTGGATGATTATTTAAACTGGGATTATTCTGAAGGATATAAAATATTGGCGAAAGAAAGAGAAAAAGTTAGACAGTTTTTAGTACATGCGTTATCTTAATTAGTGCAAAAAGTTGAAATGCAGAAAGCCTTGAATAAGCATCGATTTAGAACAATTATTCAAATTTGATACCTGAAATGATAAGAAGGGAAAGAAGATGACAAATAATAAGGACTGTTGTGGTTGTACAGCATGTTTGCATGTATGTCCAATGAAATGTATCCAAATGCAGGAAGATAAAGAAGGATTCCTCTATCCGGTTATAAATGAAGAACAGTGTATACATTGTCGTCAATGTGAAAAAGTGTGTCCTGTTCAAAATGAAGATGAGGTAAATGCAAAAACAGAGACCTTTGTAGGATATTGTAAAAATGAAGAAATCAGGAAGGGGAGTTCGTCCGGGGGAATATTTTCTGCCATTGCAGAATGGATTTTACAGCAGTGTGGAGTGGTTTTTGGAGCTGCATTTGATGAAAATTTTGAGGTTCATCACATTGCTATAGAAACCAGAGAAGAGTTGGTAAAATTGCGTGGGAGCAAGTATGTTCAAAGTCGATTGGAAAATGTGTATCTGGAAACAAAACAATACTTGGAAATGAGACGTAAAGTTTTATTTACCGGAACGGCTTGCCAGATTGCCGGTTTAAAGAAATATTTAAATAAAGAATATGAGGATTTATATACAGTAGATGTTCTTTGCCATGGTGTGCCATCACCAAAAATCTGGAGACTGTATTTAGCAGATCAAAAGAAACAGCATCAAGCATCAATAGAAAAATTTGAATTTCGTAACAAAGAAAGTGGATGGAATAATTATTTTATAAATATGGCATTTTCAAATGGGGAGTATTATCGTGTTCATTTTTTCAAAGATAGATATATGAGATTATTTTTGGGTAACATTGATTTGCGTCCGTCGTGCTATGAATGCCATTTTAAAGATTTTCCAAGAATATCAGATATGACAATAGGAGATTGCTGGGGAATTGGAAAGAATATGCCGGATATGGATGATGATAAAGGGACTTCCATAATTATGGTACATTCATCAAAAGGCAAGAGAATGCTGAAATCAACTATGCAGGATCTTATTGTAAGAGAAGCACAATTGGATAATGTATTACCTTCAACAGAAGAATCGAGAAAATCAGCAAAAATGCATCCGAATAGAAAAAAATATTTAGAAGGTTTAAAAAGAGGAGAAAGTTTTGATGCTTTATATGGATATGTTAAAAAAAACTTTATACAGAGAGTAGTTGATTTTATACGATATATTGCAATAAGATTAAAACCATAGAAATAGATAATTAGCAAAAGAGGAAATTTATTTTAAAAAGTTTGTTTAAATAATCACTAAAATAACGAATGAAAATGGGAAGAGTATAAAAGAGGAATAAGATGTCAAAAGTATCGGTTATTATGCCAATTTATAATGCAGAAAAATACTTAAAACAAGCAATAGAGTCGGTTCTGAATCAGACTTATGGCAATTTTGAATTGATTCTGATAAATGATGCATCTACAGACAAGAGTAAAGAAATTTGTAGGGAATATTGTAAAATGGACAGTAGGATTGTTTTGTTAGAGAATAATTCGGAAAATCATGGACCTGGTCCAACTAGAAACATTGGGTTGGATTATGCACTGGGTGAGTATATCTATTTTATGGATGCTGATGACTGGATTGAGGATTGCCTTTTGCAATATGCTGTCAATCGAATGCAGGAAACAAACGCAGATATTGTTCAGTTTGGAGCTATATATGAGTGGAAAGAAGGGAATCGTTCTGAACCATACGGCGTGATGTGGAATGGTGTTCTTACAAAAGATGAAATAAAAAGAGATATTCTGGCATTTTGGAAAACGAATAAGTCTTCTTTATGGATTTGTTTATTTCGGAGGGAAACAGTGAAAACAATTCGGTTTGAGAATATTATGTATGGGGAGGATGCCAGTTATATCGTGGATGCTCTATGTAATACAGTAAAAATAGCGTACATAGAAAAAGCACTATATCATTATCGATATGTTGATGGTTCTACAAGTCGGCGATGGAGAAATAATACGATAGATTGTTTTTTGACGAATTGGAAGCATCAAAGAAATTATTTTGATTCATTTCAAGGGGAAATTGACATAATGGCGTATGCTGTTGTGGCATATAGTAATATTATTTGGACTATCTATTATTTGAGTAATACTTCATGTCCAATATCTTATCGAGAGAAGATAAGAGAATTAGCAAGGCTTGAAAAAGAAATGGATTTTGATAAATATCGACAAGCATATCCATTAGAATTGAAACATGGGGTCGAAAAACTGAAATATATGTTCATAAAATACCGCTTGGAGAGAATAATGTTATTTTTTGGACCTCTATTTTTGAGAATAGTTAGGGGAGAGTAAGTTGGTACGAGCAAGATTAGGGAAAACAATCTATCTGGATAAAAACTATTGTGATATCCGCTATGCTTTGGCGTTTTTTTGAACACTGTGGGACTTAGGGAGTGACATTTTTGTGAAGATTGTGTTGGCAAGACTATTGGATTCAGTATTATAAAGTATAAAATATATATTCGGTTGTTTTTCTGGATTTGGTAAAGTGGAGAGATAAATACTTATGGTTATAGAAAAAGATAGCTATTTAGGATGTTTTGGGATATTGCATTACGGTGACATAGAAGTGACAAAGAAATGTATCAATAGTTTATTGAAGTTAAATAATATACACAATTGTCTGATTATGATTTTGGACAACGATTTAAGAACTAATGCTAAAGAAGAATTTTTTAGATTATTTCAATCCCATGCTAATATCCAATTGATAAAGACAGAAGAGAAATGTGGTTTTTCAAAAGCAAACAATTATTTATATAAACGTTGTTTATCATATGATTCAAAGTTTATCGCTATGCTAAATAATGATATAGAGATACATCAAATTGATTTTATTGATAAGCTAATGCAAATAATCAATCAAAAAAAGTATTTTATTATTGGTCCGGATATTTATAAGAAATCTACAGGTGAACATCAATCTCCTATGGAGTTGTCTTATCCTGGAGTTGATAGTATTAATAATGGAATAATGTTACGTGGGTGTCGTGATATATTGGAGAATGATGATAGTGTTTATAAAGTGATTAAGCAAAAGAAAAATATAATTTTAGCACATAAATGTCTGCCTAATTTTTTGTTTTCAATTTATAGGTGTATTAATCAGGGAATTAAAATTGCCTTAAGATATAAACAGCCACATGAAGATTGTATTCTGTCCGGAGCATGTTTGATATTTACAGACAAATTTATTATGCAGGAGAAAACAGCTTTTTATCCTGAAACAGAGTTTTATTTTGAAGAAATGATATTAGGGTTGAGATGTAGAGAAAAAGGATATAAAACCTTGTTTACCCCTACATTGAAAGTTTACCATCAGCATGCAGCATCTGTATTATATGATGCAAAGTCTTTAGTAGATTATGAGAAAACAGTAGCAAAGAGAATGTTGGAATCGTTTGAAATATTAAAAAAATGTGAGGAAACAAATGGTTTTAAGTAGGAGTTATTATATGAGAATTTTTAAATCTTTAAAACTATTGATTGAAAATGAGATATTAAAAAAGAAAATGAAACAGGTTGGAAAAAATGTTTTTTTTAATAAAGGTGCGTATATTATTGGGGGAAAAAATATAGAAATTGGTGATGGATTTTGTGCGTTTTCAAATTTAAGAATAGAAGCAATTAGTAAATATTTGAATTATAGTTATAATCCATCTATAAAAATTGGTAATAATGTTTCTTGTGGAAATGATTGTCATATAGGTTGTATTAATCAGGTGATTATTTCAGATGGTGTTTTGCTTGGAAGTCATATTTTAATAAATGATCATTCGCATGGGCAAACAGAATATATAAGCAATCAAAGACCGATTGATAGAGAACTTGTATCAAAAGGTCCCATTCATATTGGAAAAAATGTGTGGATTTGTGATGGAGTATGTGTGTTGCCTGGGGTTACAATTGGTGAAAATTCAATTATTGGGGCTAATGCAGTTGTTACGAAAGATATTCCAGAAAATTGTGTTGCGGCTGGAAATCCTGCAAAAGTGGTTAGATATTTAAAGTAAATATGGGATAAATATATTGTTTAGTGCAGTTACAATTGTCCATCCTCCACCATTCGTAGAGCCGATGCCCGGAATGGTCATAATTACAGAGTGCAGATGATGATATTTGCCATTTCAAACTCTGTATGGAATAACTGCCTATCTAATAACTCAATCTGTTCAATGGGCTGAGTTATTTGAATAGATAAAGAACTGTCATTGATACTGACAGACTTCTGTGCGAGAACTCTTAATTCTCTGGCTGTATCTTTACCAAAATGACCGTGGGAAGCCTCTGGGAGAAGATGTGGAAGATGAGTCATATGCATAGAAGCGATAGCATCCGGTGTCGGAGCCTCCTTGAGGACGGCATAGACAGAATTCTGATGCACACCGGACTTGAAGAAGTACTGGAGTTCCGGTAAGACCTGATCAATGTAAGAAGTCAGCTGAATTATTAATCTGGTACGCTGCTTCACAGTCTTCTGACGGAACCTGCCGAGCTCTTTGAGTTCGATGTAATTCAGGATCATTTAAGGTAAAGAATCTTAAAAAATCCTGAATCATAAGGGTTTTGTAATAACAAACGTGTCGACTTTGTCGGTCTTTGCCTTGCGTACGTTATTCTTGTGCATAGACGAAGCCGATAAGGGATTGTGAACACACACATTAAAATCCTTGGTTATAAGAAAAAAACAAGGTTGTCACCGTAGTGTGCCGTTGATTCAAGACCTATGATAATGCTGTTCTGGTCAAGAGGAGCCAGCTTAGAAAGCAGTAGATAGAAGCCATCATAGTCATTTGCAAATTTGAACGGCTCGATGAGTATCTCGCCGTCCGAAGAAATCGCAGCGGCGAAATGTTTGGGCAAACTATGACATTGAGGAGCAAACAGTAGAAAGAACAAGTGTCAATTATCTGACAAATTATATTTATCTATAAATGAGCAGATCTGAAATTTTACCAAAGTTAATTTAAATTGCCTAAAATAAAGACATCACGCCTTTTTAGGTGTATACTGTTTTTGATCAAAAAAACACAATAACCTGCAAAGGATGATGTCTTATAGAAAACAGTATATACCATTCAGAATTACTTTACAACTGCTTTAAGGAATTAAATTTGTGCCTGGTCTTTCCTCAGACAACCATGAAGCATATCATGACGATACTGATATCCGTCTTTTCTCTTGGATATCATGGAAAAACCATTGATTTTGAAAGATACAGTCCATGTCACCGTACCACAGTTGCCCATTTTCTCAACAAAGGAAAAGGGGATGACTCCAAGCTGGAGGATATACTCAAAAGCACGGTGATACAGATTATCTATCAAGAAGCCCTGCGCTCTGGAAAACCAGTGTTCTGCATTGTGGATGATACCATCTCTTCCAAAACAAAGCCTTCGTCACGAGCTTTGCATCCGATTGAAGATGCCTATTTCCACCAGTCCCACCTCAAGGGAAAACAGGACTACAGGCATCAGGTTGTGGCTGTCATGCTCTCCTGCAACGGAATCGTCCTTAACTATGCCCTTGTCATGTACGACAAGTCCATGTCGAAGGTAAAGATCCTGCAGGAAATTGCAAAGGAACTGCCCATACCGCAAGTAGTCTCTTATTTTCTTTGCGATAGCTGGTATACATGCGGTGACATCATGGATGCTTTCATCAAAAAGGGCTTCTACACCATCGGTACACTGAAGACGAACCGAATCCTGTATCCCTGCGGCATAAAGCAGAAGGTCAGTGAGTTTGCCCTTCATTTACGGAAAACAGATGCTGCTGTCAGCCTCGTGACCGTTGGCAGCCGGAGTTATTATGTTTACCGATATGAAGGAAACCTCAATGGCATTGAAAACGCCGTAGTGTTTATCACTTATCCGAAGGATGCATTCCAGGTTCCTAAAGCGTTGCGTGCTTTTATCAGTACGGATGTTTC
>JALERM010000133.1 GCA_022764165.1 Eubacterium sp.
AGAAAAGACTACTCTGCATCTTTCCATAAAATGAAGAGTAGTCTAATCCAATGCCGAATGGAGAGGGTGCATCTCCTGTATTTAGGGGGTGCAAAAGGGGGTGCAATCGTTGGATTGTATCAAAATGATGGTTACGATGAACAAAGAAACGAGCATATTGATACAAGCAGATACGCCTGTAGCGGCGTAGAAGGCTGAAATAAGGGGTTTTTGAACCTTAAACAACAAAGAATACCTTATCGGAAAGAAAGGATGCTCAAAGCCGTTTCTGATTGGTGGTTGATAATTGCATACCCTTTTAACGATACCACTGGGTATCGTTAAATTTTTTACCTATTTGGGATTAAATCGAGGAGGAATTTGATGTTCACAAGAAAAGAGAAAAAAATGCTATATGACCCTTATTTTGGGGTGATTCGAGAAACGGAGCAGTTTATTGAGGTTCGCTCCGTCAATACAGGCCATTGTTGGAGCGTGTTCAAAAACATTTATAATGCACCTCGAAAGATTACACTTTATCACAAACACAAAGAGAGTGACCGCTATTTCCATCAGCATCGAGTCTACCGAACCGTTGTTGATGCGGTTTCGGAAATAAAGTCACATGACAAATATGTCCTGGAAGAAAAGACAAAGCAGAGGGAATCCCCGGCCCAAACCGAAAGACGCTTGAAAGTTCATGAGTCATCCGGTTACAAATATAAGCCTACTCCTTCAATCCTTCTTAAGGGCGATTGGCTTAGGCAGGTTGGTTTTAACTCCGGGGATCAGATTAGTGTTAAATGCGAAAACGGGAAATTGACCATCACAACAGTTTGAGATGCCACAAAAGAGACATTTGTTTAGAAGAGGCCATTCAAACTTACCATTCAGTCCGAATTATGGGACATATAGAATGGTATTCTTATTGTGTAATTCCGTATTGGTAAAGTTGACTTTGGACTAAAAGCAGTTTATAATTAGACTAAAATGCTGTGAGAGGAGACGGCAAAACATGAATAAGAATTGTATATATCTTGATACATATGTATTGCAGCAAGATATGAGAGTTAGATTGCCCAAATCGATTCTGTCAAACCTTAATGTTGAAAAGGGCAAAACAAAATTTGATATCTACTTGGATTCAGATGAGAATGCTTTAGTCTTTCGAATTCACGAAGAAGGAAATGGAGATAGTGACTGCGATGAATAAAAGATTTACAGCAGTATCGTTGTTTACTGGTGCGGGAGGTATGGATGTAGGGTTTGAACGCGCCGGAATAAGGAGCGTATTTGCAAATGAACTTATGAAAGAGGCAGCAGATACCTACAATGCAAATCATCCTGCTGGTGTGATGGTAAATGACGATATTTACAATGTTTTGCCTTCTTTAGATGAATATAAGGGTGTCGATTTTGTTTTTGGCGGACCTCCTTGTCAGGGGTTTTCAGTTGCGGGAAAAATGGATCCCAACGATGAAAGAAGTAAGTTGATTTTCACTTTTCTGGATGTTGTGGAGAAAGTTCAGCCAAAGGCTTTTGTTATGGAAAATGTAAAGGCACTTGGATATATCGACAAATGGGAACCCGTCAGAAATAGATACCTGGAAAGAGCGAGAGCATTGGGGTATAATTGCGCCCCATTTATTTTGAATGCTACAGATTATGGCGTTTCCCAAAAAAGAGAAAGAGTATTCTTCATTGGAATCAGAAACAATTATGACCCCTTTTTTGAAGGGCATATGCATGGATTTATTGAACAGCAGAAACATAAGGCCCCGGTTATTCGAGAGTTACTGAAATCGCTTGGACCTGCAGGCACAGAGAAAAATCCGAATACTTGCACCGCAAAAATCACATTTGCGACATCTCCAGTTATGCGAAAATCGCCTTATGCAGGAATGTATTTCAATGGGCAAGGTAGACCAATTAATATAGATGGTTACGCTAATACACTCCCAGCTTCAATGGGTGGAAATAAAACACCGTTTGTTGATGAAGAATATTTATACGGCGCATTGTAAAATGAAGATGAGCATTTAGGAGAATAAAAAGGTCCATAGCGAGGACCTCTATGTTAGAATAAGTTTGCTACAACAATTCTACACAGAAAAGAGGCAATCGCTATGGACTACCCCGATTATACCACGGAACATCAAAAAGGTAAACATCTGACATACGAAGATTATGTCAAGATTCAGGTGCGTTTACAGGACGGTTGGTCTGCCAACCGAATTGCTGTGAAAGAACTTCATTGTTCCCCAAATACGGTTCGAAAGATCATTCGTCAGGGAATGACGCCGCTCTATCACGGCAAGGTTCAGCGTTTCAAAGCAAAAACGGCCTGGCAGGTTCACAAAGAGAATCGCAGCCGCAGCTGTCGTACATACCAAGCCGCAGAGAAAAGGGCGTTTCTTTCCTATGTGGAGTCCCATTTTTGTGGAGATGACAAATGGTCGCTGGATGCCTGCGTTGGCTACGCTTTGGCCCACAACCTGTTTAAGCGCAGCGAGATGCTTTGCACCAAAACTCTCTACAACTATGTGGAACTTGGGCTGCTCGGTATTAAAAACATCGATTTGCCGCAGAAGCTGCATCGTCGCACCAAAGCAAAAAGAATCCGGGAGCGCAAGCGTGTACTGGGGCGCAGCATTGAGCAACGTCCAGAATCCGTTGATTCCAGAGAGGAATTCGGGCATTGGGAGATCGATGAAGTAATCGGCCGGAAATCTGACAAAGATAAAGTCCTGCTGACGATGGTGGAGAGAAAGACAAGGAACCTGTGTGTACTCCGTCTTGCTGACAAATCCTCAAGCTCTCTCATGGAAGTATTCCAGCGTATGGAAGAGGAACTCGGACAGGATTTTCCGAAAGTGTTCCGCAGTATTACAGCAGATAACGGCTCGGAAAACGCTCTACTTGCAGATATTGAGGCTGTTACCGGTACACCGGTGTACTTTACGCATCCGTATACTTCCTGTGAAAAAGGCACCATTGAGAACCACAACGGCCTGATCCGCCGATTCCTGCCAAAGGGAAAGAGAATCGACAGTTACGATGAAGATACGATCCTGGGTGTGGAGCTGTGGGCCAACGGCCTTCCGCGAAAGGTCCTGGAGTACCGTACTCCGGATGAAGCATTCGAGGCA
>JALERM010000160.1 GCA_022764165.1 Eubacterium sp.
TTGAAGATGAAGCAACAACAGTTGAAATCACAAAGACCGATCTGACTGGTGGAAAAGAAATACCGGGATGTAAGCTGAAACTAGTAGATGAGGATGGAAACACTGTTGATGAGTGGACTTCTACAGAAGAAGCTCATGTGATCAAAGAGCTGGTAGTAGGTAAGAAATACACTCTGATAGAAACACAGCCAGCTGATGGATATGTGACTGCAGAAAGCATCGAGTTTACCGTAGAGAATACTGCTGAGATTCAGAAGCATCAGATGAAGGATGATGTGACAAAAGTGGAAATCTCTAAACAGGATATTGCAGGGAAGGAACTTCCGGGTGCTAAACTCACAATCCTGGACAAGGATGGAAAGGTTGTGGAAAGCTGGACTTCCACAAAAAAAGCACATCATATTGAAATGCTTCCGATTGGAAAATACACGCTTCGTGAAGAAACCGCACCGGATGGATATCTGGTTGCCAATGATGTGGAATTTGAAGTGAAGGATACCGGAGAGGTTCAGCATGTAACAATGGTGGATGAAGCAAAACCGGCTGTTCAGGCTGATACACCGAAAACAGGGGATGAACGCAACATGAAATTGTGGCTGCTCCTGCTCGGTATCGGTGCCGGTGGTCTTGGAGTCGCTTTTGGAATCAGAAGAAAGCGTAAATAGTAACTTAGAAACAAAATAATGACGAACCAGAAGCATAAGGGCATTTGTGGAAATCGGAAAGGAGATCCATGAATGCCCTTAATGCATTTCAGAAAGATGAGGAAAAACATGGGAAGAAAAGAAACGATTTTACCGGGAGCAAAAATTGACGGGAGAAAATATCTGGAAGACAAGCCAAAGTCTTGTGACTACTGCTACTGGTGGCAGGGAAAAAACAAAGGTTGTATTCTGCCGGAATGTTATTACCTGATGCCGGAGGAAAAGAAGGAGCCAAATGATTATGAGGAAGGGAACTGCAAAACCTGCCCCTATGGGAAACATACACCCTGTATCGGATACTGTATTGCAAAGCTCCAAAAAGAAATGCGCGGGAAAAAAGGAGGCGGATGCTATGATACCGATGCTGCGAGTGGAAGTTAAAAATGACCGTCCCTTAATCTGTGCCAGAGAACTGTATGAGGCTCTGGGTATTAAGACACAGTACAGTGTCTGGATCGACCGTATTATTTCCCTTGGTTTTGTGAGTGGCCAGGACTTTTATCCAAAAATGAATAAAAGTACCGGAGGCAGATGCAGTGTTGACCATTATATTACGATGGATATGGCAAAGCATATCTGTATGCTTCTTCGGAATGAAAAAGGAAAACTGTACCGACAGTATTTTCTGGAGCTGGAAAAAGCATGGAATCAGCCGGAACAGGTGATGGCAAGGGTATTACAGCTGGCGAATACCCAGATTGCAAAGCTGCAGGAACAATGTACGGAGCTTGGCGACCAGCTGATCAAACAGCAGATGCTTCTAGAAGATATGGCACCAAAGGCTGCATATCTGGATCTGATCATGAATTCCCCCTCATCTGTTCTGGTCACTCAGATTGCAAAAGATTATGGGTACAGCGCGGTTTCATTTAACCGGCTTCTTCATGATATGAGAATCCAGACAGAATGGACACAGAAAGGCAGAAGATTTTTATATGAGTTTTTAAAAGAACAGGGAATTCTTCCCCTGATTGAGAAGGAGGTGGATAAATGCAGGAAGAGGTAAATGAGAAGATTATTACGCTCAGTGTACAGGGAGCCAGGATTACTGCTTCTATGGTAAAAGCAGCCATGAGAAAGTTTCTTATGGAGTTGGAGCGTGAAGGCCAGAAATCATCGCAGATTAAACAGGCAGAAAAGCAAGGTCAGGCAAGGGAACGTGGAATTGAAAAAGAAAAGCAAAGACAGGAAAAGAAAAAGCCCCATGGAAAGCAGACAATCAAGCAGTTGCAGGAACAGGGAGCGCAGCTGACCAATATTCAGATCACAAACCAGAATATCAAATCCTTTGACCGGGTTGCCCGGAAATATGGCATTGATTACAGCCTGAAAAGGGATGATAGTGTGACACCACATAGGTATCTGGTGTTCTTTAAGGCGAAGGATGTGGATGTAATGACAGCTGCATTTAAGGAATATGCAGGAGTTTCCATGAAGAAATCAAAAAAAGCCTTCTGTGCGGAAGAAACTGCAGAAGTCTGTGCAGAAGATGAACGTTAAACACCGTCAGAGAGAAAAAGTGAAACAGAAAGTGAGGGGACAGCAGCGATGACTAAAAAGAAACCAAAAGCCAGAAGTCCGGGAAAGCTGGAAACAGCAATCCGGCAGCACTTATCAAAAGTCAGTCTAAAAAAGCTGATTGCCATGAATATTCCTCATTTCATCATATTTTATCTGGTGGAGAAATGTGCATGGCTTTACCGGCATTGTATCGGCGGAACTGTGGTTCAAAAGCTTGGTGTTATGCTGATGAATCTTCCAGTAGCTTTCCAGTCGTGGATACCAAGCTTCAACATCCGGGATCTTTTAGCCGGTATCATCGGGGTGTTACTTCTCCGCTGTGCTGTGTATATGAAAGGGAAAAATTCAAAAAAGTTCCGGCAGGGCGAAGAATACGGTTCTGCAAGATGGGGAAATGAAAAAGATATTGAACCATTTATTGATCCGGTATTTGAAAATAATATCATCCTGACACAGACGGAAAGGCTGACAATGAACAGCCGCCCGAAACTTCCGAAGTATGCAAGAAACAAAAATGTGATCGTCATTGGTGGATCCGGCTCCGGTAAAACACGATTCTATGTGAAGCCAAATCTTATGCAGATGACGGATAACGTATCTTATGTGGTCACAGATCCAAAAGGTACGATCATTGTGGAATGCGGAACTATGCTGGTCAGACATGGTTACCGGATCAAAGTGCTGAATACGATAAACTTCAAAAAGTCCATGCATTACAACCCATTCCATTATATTCGGAGTGAGAAAGACATTCTGAAACTGGTGAATACGATCATTGCAAATACGAAAGGAGAAGGTGAAAAAGCAGCTGAGGATTTCTGGATAAAAGCGGAACGTCTTCTGTACACCGCCCTGATCGGATACATCTGGTATGAAGCTCCGGAGGAAGAACAGAACTTCTCTACCCTGCTGGAATTTATCAATGCCAGTGAAACCAGGGAAGAAGATGAAGAATTCAAAAATGCAGTGGATGAACTATTTGAAGAGTTGGAAGCGGAGAATCCGGAACATTTTGCAGTACGCCAGTACCGCAAATATAAGCTGGCAGCCGGAAAAACTGCCAAATCTATCTTAATTAGCTGTGGTGCCAGATTAGCCCCATTTGATATTGCAGAGCTTCGGGAGCTGACACGATACGATGAGATGGAGCTTGACATGCTGGGAGACCAGAAGACAGCCATGTTTGTCATTATCAGTGATACAGATGACACCTTCAACTTTATTGTTGCTATCATGTACACCCAGCTTTTCAATCTGCTTTGCGATAAAGCAGATGATGAGCATGGAGGAAGATT
>JALERM010000190.1 GCA_022764165.1 Eubacterium sp.
CGATGGATGATCTTTTTAAACCACAGTTTGAAGAATTTGTGGCAGGGGAAGAGATGTGCGGCAATAAAGCATGTGATAACTGCTGCTTGAACCAGGTATGTAATTATACAAAACCTCCGATCAGGATCGAGAAAGAAAGGAAGCAGAAGTCCCTGTCGGATCTGGTACTTACGGATGAACAGGAGAATGCGATCGCTTTCCGCCATGGCATTGCCAGGATCAATGCAGGAGCAGGAGCCGGAAAAACTCTGGTAACGGCACTGCGTATTGCGAATATGCTGGATGAAGGAATCCTTCCGGAAGAGATCATCCTGCTGACATTTACAAATACCGGTGCAGAAGAGATGCGGGAACGTATCCGACTATATGCAGATGACCTTGGTTGTGATGCAGACCTGGAAAAACTGTCCTGTACGACCTTCCACTCTTTCGGGGACCGGGTGATCCGTGATAATTATCAGGAACTTGGTTTTACAGAAGAACCGCATCTGATCGATGAGGTGGAACGATCCAAGATCATCGCAGATCTTTTAAAGGAAAACGTCGTACCAGGTCTTGATTACCGCAATTTCAAGATGAACATGCCTTATGTCAAAGGAGCATTACAGACAGCAAAGGAAGCATTCGCAGTGATCAAGAAAAATCGTTTGAGCCGAGGTGATGAAGAATCTCTTAAAATACTACTGGGTGACTATTCCAGTTTTATCACCGATGATACTGGTTTGACATCATTGCTGGAACTGTATGACGCATATGATGCGATCCTGCATGAGAGGAACCTGATCGAATATGCGGATCAGGAGATGCTGATCATGGATCTGTTACAGAAGAATCCTTATTATTTTGAGGATTTTGGGTACCGTCATATCATGGTCGATGAATATCAGGATACATCACCGACAGAGTTTGAACTGTTGAAGGTCCTCATTGATTCACCGGATTTTGAGTCCTTTATGGTCGTTGGAGATGACAGCCAGTCTATCTTCTCCTTTCAGGGATCAAGCCCGGAGTATATCATCAACTTCTATGAAAAACTGTGTGTAAAAGAAGGGATGGACTTCTACTTACTGGAAAACCACCGTTCCACACCGGAGATCATCGCATATGCGAACCAGATGAATGAACTGAATGAGCACCGTGTAGAGAAAGACCTGGTCGCCACCAGGGAACATGGTACACCTGTCAGTGTAAATCAGTTCTGGAAAAAGGAAGATGAGGAGGCCTATATTGTATCCCTGATCAAGGAACTGAAAGAAAAGTATGATTATGAAGATATGGCGTATATTGCCTTCTCACGGGATGAACTTCTTCGCATGGGTACTGTCCTTACAGAACATGGAATCCCATGGATCCTGCTGAATCCGGAACCTACACTGAAAAACTCACGGGTTATGGCTGCGATAGGGCTACTGAAATTCATGAAAGATCCTACGGACACGGCATCTGCATTCCTGTACCTGAACGCAGCCAGTGACAATACCATGATGGAAAAAACAAATGATGAGATCATGTCTGAGATCAGAAGTCTGCAGGTAGAACTGGATGATATCCAGTCGCTTCCAGCTGCACGGGATGTAGCTGCATTAAAGAGGCTGCTTGATGTTCTTGATGTGACAGACGAGATCTATGCCGGTTTTCTTAAAAAACTGCTACATCGAAAGACTTTGGAAGAAATCATTGAGTATGGCCATGATTTTTATGATTATGGCGAAAAAGAAACAGAAAAAAGGGAAAAAGATTACCCGGGTGTGGTCCTTACAACGGCACATTCATCGAAAGGAAAAGAATGGCCGGTCGTATTCAATGGTATCTCCCATTATCATACCAAGCGGTTGGCAGTGGAAGATGTAGAAGAAAAACGCCGGTTATTATTTGTTTCTGCGACAAGGGCGAGGGATCTTCTCTATATTACCAGCCAATCCGTAGCTTTCGGTGACAAAGACAACAGAACTTATAATAGGTTCCTCGTGGAGTCCTTCCATGTGCTTGGTAAGGAATTTTCCGGTAACAATCCCTATGACAAAACAATCAAATCAGCATAACATACATGCACTGCTCCTTACGGGGCAGTGCAGATCTGGAGGAAATTTATGAAATTACAGACACTGAATTATATCCATGAGTTATTGATCGCAACGGAGAAAAAAGCCCGTGATGCAAAGAGGGCTGCATGGAATCAGGCGGAATTTAAAAATGATCCCGATTGTACTGATCTGGTCGAGCAGAAAGATTATACCAGAGAGGCATGGAATCAGGCTAACGATGCCCTTAATGATTTTGAGAACCAGGATTGGAGGTAAGCATATGAGCAATATCGTATTACATGTGCCGGATGACGGCTGGTTCCAGTCAGGATGCAATACAGAGCCTGAAGACAAATCATTATGTGTTGTTATTCATGCCTATGGTGACCAGACACCGGGAATCTACCAGTTCCGAAAAGCTGACTGGCTTTATCCTTATTGCGATTATTTTCTGGATGTGGCAGAAAAATGGCGAATGGATGCCTATGGCTGCGGCGAAGACTGGGAACCTGGTTTTGCTACTATGGATATTATCAGCTATTGGAAACCATTGGGCCTTCCGGCAGATACCAATAAACTACTTTTAAAAACGATCGAATCATGGTTCGAAGATTAAGGAGAAAAAGATGGAAAGAAAAATAATAGAATTGGTCAAATACCCACCACTTAGACTTATGAAAGTCTTGAAGTGGGGGCTTGGAAAGAGATTTCTTAAGCTCGTTTGATTAGCCTTTACGGAAAGAACCTGTGTCACGCAGAAGCATTTCCGGAAGCATGGCAACATGTGCGTTAGGGTATCCAATATACCATAGCACCATGGGATGCTCCACAAGTCCCATGCAACTGCGGGTAGGCATTAAACATCCGGCAGGGGAGCCGGAAGTGTGCCTGCCTCATCGGAAGATGTAAAAGATACCCTAACAATGGCGATGTGGACCACCCGTTAAGGAGAAGCGGCAGCCTGTCTGTACAGGCATGGCCGGAGGGCGTAAGCCCAGATAGAAAAGGAAGGAGGCAGTGGCAGATGGCTGTTGCAGTAGTTGACCGGCTTGGCTCCCCGCTGATGCCGACGACCGAAAGGAAAGCAAGGATATTATTAAAAAAAGGAAGGGCGGTCATCCATAAATACCGCCCGATGTTCACAATCCGGCTCACGGACCGGGAAGGCGGAACGACACAGCCGTTAGAATACAAATGTGACACCGGTTATCAGCATATCGGCATCTCCATCTGTACAGAGAAGCATGAATATGTGAATGCACAGTATGACATGCTGCCGGATGAGGTGGAACGGCATAATGACTGCCGGAAATACCGCCGCAGCAGAAGGAGCCGGCTCCGCTACCGGAAACCAAGGTTTTCAAACCGCAAAGGGAAGATGGCAGAAGACGGATATGCCCCCTCCATCCGCAACCGGAGGGACTGCCATATCCGCCTGTTTACCGGCTTCCTGAGTATACTCCCGGTGACAAGTGCCGTCTTTGAGATGGGACAGTTTGACATACAGGTATTAAAAGCCATCGAAGAAGGGAAACCGGTCCCGGAAGGTGCCGGTTATCAGAAGGGGGAACGCTACGGATATGATACCTTAAGAGAAGCGGTATTTGCCCGTGACGGCTACCGCTGTATCATCTGTAGGAGGAAAGGCATCACCCTGCGGGGACACCACCGGGGATTCTGGAGGGGTGACCGTACCAGCCGTATGGCAAACCTGTCAGCGGTATGCATCTGCTGCCATATTCCCGGGAACCATAAACCAGGCGGGATCCTGTGGGGGCTGGAACCGGAGACAAAGGATTTTAAAGGTGCCACTTTCATGACGATGGTGAGGTGGGACATGCTCGGCCGTCTGAAGGAAGCATATCCTGACATCCCGATCACAGTCACATACGGAGCTGCGACAAAAAGGGCACGTAAGGATCTTGGGCTAAAGAAGACCCATAGTAATGATGCCTACAGCATGGGGAGTTTCCACCCGGAACACCGGACAGATCTTAAACACTATAGGAAGAAACGCAGGAACAACCGTATCCTGGAGAGATTCTACGATGCAGGATACCTGGACATACGGGATGGCAAAAAGAAGTCCGGTGCTGTATTGTCCTGCGGGCGTACCCGCCGTGCGGAACCGAGGCATGGGGAAAAAGACCTGCGTCCCTTCCGTGGGAAGAAGATATCGAAAGGCAGACGGAGCATCCGTACCCGGAGATATCCGCTGCAGCCGAAAGATACTGTCCTGTATGAGTGTCAGAGACAGACCGTTAAGGGCACCCATTGCAGGGGAACGAGAGTCATGCTGGAAAATGGCATTTCAGTTTCAATTAAAAAACTGGAGGTACTGCACCATGCAAGTGGATGGGTACCTGCATAAGAAAGGAGGCCCGCCAGAAGGCGGGAGCACATTCCTCCCTCACCTATAGAGGATAGGGTATCCTGTGCTTATTTTAGATGAAAAATATCAAAAAATACATCGAATGTGTAAAAGAGTACAAAAGACTGAGAAATGAGAAAGAGGAACGCTTCTTTACTGATTCATACAAAGCGGAGGTATTTCTTCATAATTGTAGATGCGAACATGAAATGATCAATGTTTTTGCAACACTGTTATACACTCCATTAATAATTAATGATCATGTATTGACATTAACAGGAGGGTATAAATTCGAAGGAGTATATGAAAGGCAGAATAATGAGTAAATACGACAAAATCCCTCCAGATGTAAGGGAGTATTACGAACGACGGATTACAGAATCTGATATCAAAAGAGTACCAGGCCACTATCCTGTTCTGATGACAAAAGAGGAAGTTGATCAATTCTTTGATATGCAGGAAAAAGCATTTGGTGCTTATATTGATGACAAGGGCTTTGGTGAAACTGATGTAAAAATTCATACACTAATTAAAAAATCCTAACGGAGGAATTCATGAAGATATTGAAAAACAGGGAGGAATATTTGCAATTTGATCCTTATGAAGAGGAAGAAATTGGCAAATATGAAGATGATAATCAACTTGTATTTATAGCACCAGATCGGTGTTGGGATGACAAATCAATCTGTGAGCTTGAGAAAGCGGATGTACATATCTGTGGACTCAATGGCGTTGCTCTTATGAGATATCATAAGTATATTGTTGTCGGGAAAGAAGACCATGGTGTCGTTCAGTTCAAAAAAACAGGGCGTCCACTTGGCTTTACAAAACATCGTGATTTTGCCAATACTTATAATAGGCAATCTGCAATGGAGCTGGAAATAGGGTTGAGGATTATGCTGCAAAATACAGGAGTTTGACGGAAAAAATTAATACTAGAATAAAAAACGCGAAACCGTAGTATCGAATTATTTGGGAGATGGATCATGCTGTCTTTCCCAATGTGTACAATGTTTGAGCGGGTATGGCGTAACAGTTTACAAAAAATTGAGCAGGGAAACCTGCTCTTTTTTGTATTACCAATTCTGGGATTTAGGTTTTTCAAAGGTAGGAATAAACCATATTGTTGATGTAACTTATTCACATAACGGAGCTACGTAAGAAAAGGAGGAAAGAAAAAAGCTTTTAATTGCAAGAAAAATAACAGTAAAAAACAGGAGGAAAGAAATGAAACAACTGGAAGGTCAGATCACTATTTTTGATTTTTTGAGTTCAAAAATTCCAGTGCTGGGAAGCTGTAGTGGGTGTATCTGCAGTCATTGTCTGTATTATCAGAGTGGCAGATGTCCTTATGGAAGATGTTATGATAGCAAACGATCCGTAGAAGACCCTTATGATCAGGCACACCCTGGTACTCCCGTAAGAAAATCGTGGAGTAATTGGAATAAGCCGAACGAACAGAAATTCTGGTGTAGAGGTGGATTCTTTTACCCGGTAATCGATTGTCCTAAATTCGTCAAATTTCTGGGAGTCGAAATACAGGAATGCGTTTCATGCAGGATCGAAGTGTATCAGGACGGCCATGTCAATTGTAGTATTAAAGGAATAATGAGTTGCGATGAATGCATAGCGGAAAGTGAAGGAAAAAAGAGAGAGCAGAATTATGGATGCCGATACATGACCGAAAACGGGTGTGAGGCACATATTTTTGCACAGAGGCTTCTATTGGATGCAATCATGGAAGGCTCAGAAGAAGAACCCTGCAAAGAACAGTGCTGTATCGGATGCAGCAGACAGGGTAATTGCGGGTATCGATGTGGCAGATAATGAGAAAAAGAACTGTATCTGAAAGGTAAGAATGAAGGAAAGAAAACAAGGTAATGGAAACAGGTATATCATTTTATGATAGTGCCTAATGGAGGAAAGAAAAATGAATACAGCGGTAAATGGATTTGTAATGGTTTTGTTTCTGGTATATCTGGCAGCGGTATATGGCGTTTTTTATACATAATGCTAAAACTGGACCGCGCAATAAGAAAGATGTTTCAAAGGAACAGCTTATATTCCTTTGGAAAACAAACCAGGAACAATCCAGGAAAGGAGACAGTATGCTGATCTGCATTGTGTATACAAAAGATGGAAAAGTTGCCGGCTTATGGCTTGATCTTAACCGCGGCAAAGAAGCTGCGAAAGATATTGGTGGATGGTATCAGATCCAGCGGACTATGGACAGCCTAAAGAAATGAGCCTGCACTATGTACATTTTTCTTTGGAAATGATAAAATAGTAAAAAAGTGGAAGGGAAAAGCTTATGGAAAAATATTATACACTCAAAATATACGATATTTCCTTGGTGGATTTTTCTGTACAGGCAGATGAATTTGGACGGCTTGATGTGACAGTCCATGAAATCAACGACAATAAAAAACATCTGTTCCCTTTTCAGCTACTTCCTGATGTGTCTGACAGGAATTTATCCAGTTGGCTCAAAGGTCGAACGATACCAAAGAACAGAAGATATGTAACGCAGCTTCTTTCGTTGGTTGGTTTGACGCTCAACGATACGATGGGAATCATTGATATGTGCAAAGGGCTATCTGTCAATGATGCTTATTGGGTCGATGATCATACCGAACAAGTCAGGTTTGACGATATTAACTTGTATGATAACCCGCTTGATGAAACTCTTGCCTTTATTGCATATACAGGTTATACCAGTACCCAACGTCACAAAGCAGGCCTATCATCAGAATGGACAACAGATGGACAATTTGCCAAAGCATGGCGTAGAATAAATGGCAGCCTGTATCTGTATAAAGTTGGAAGTGACGGTTTTGCAAATGCCGGCATGGAACCATACTCAGAATATTTTGCTTCTCAGGTAGCCCGACAGATGGAGATTTCTCATCTGGATTATGACCTGGAAAAGTGGAAAGGAAAGCTGGCATCAGTATGTCCCCTGCTCAATAACAAGGATATCGCTTTCGTTCCTTTCTGGGTAGTGACTGGAGAATCACATTTTCCGTCCACGCTCGCAATAACAAGCTGTATGCCAGAGAATATCTTTGATAACATGCGTTCCATGGTGGTATTTGACGCGCTTATCTGTAATGTGGACCGGCACGCAGGAAACTACGGTTTTTTACGGGATAACCATACCGGCAAAGTGCTGGGAATGGCACCATTGTTTGATCATAACCTGTCTTTGTTTGCCAGGGAAATGGAACGGGATTTTCCATATTTTTTGCAGAATTCAAACAGTATGTTCCTTCCTGCAACAGGCACCTTATCTTTTTTGGATGAGAGTCGTGTTGTTATGGGAGAGATGCAGCATGAGCAATTACGGAAGATGATTGGATTTGTATTGACAAATCATCCAAAGTATCCCGTATCTCAGGCACGCTTGTCTGCCTTAAATCGGTATTTAAAGGAAAAGGTTGAAGAACTGCTGAAGATCCCTGTTGCTGACGAAAAAGAGTTACAGAAAAAAATGAACAAAGAACTGGAAAGAATCAGAAATTCAACAAATTAATATCAAAAAATCATACATTACAAAAAAACTCCAGGGCAGATCAACTGTCAGGGAGTTTTTTACATTTCGTACTCCTGAATAAACCATATTTCCTGTGTAACTCATTCACAATTTGGAGATGTGTAAATTAGGAGGAAAGAAAAATGACGAAAAAAGAAGGAAAGAAAAATTACAATGGAAAGGAATCAACTGACCGTGTTAAAGAGATTACCGAAAAGCTTGAACAGGGAATTCAGGATCTGTATGAAAGCGATAAGTACAGGACATATCTCAACACCATGTCGAAGCTGCATCACTACAGTTACAGCAATTCTCTTCTAATCATGCTGCAGAAACCAGATGCTACCATGGTTGCCGGGTATACAAAATGGCGAGATACTTTCAAGCGTTATGTGAAAGCAGGGGAAAAAGCAATCAAGATCATTGCACCGGCTCCTTTTAAAAGGAAAGTGCTGGTAGAGAAGATCGACCCTGTGACCCGTAAAGCGGTTGTCGGAAATGATGGCCAGCCAGTCATGATAGAGAAGGAGATTTCTGTACCCAGTTACCGGATCGTTTCTGTTTATGATGTGAGCCAGACTGATGGACAGCAGTTACCTTCCATTATTTCAGAACTGGAAGAAAGGGTAGAACAGTATAATGACTTTATGGATGCCTTGGTATCTGTTTCTCCGGTTACTATTGATTTTGAGGATATCGAAGGCAAGGCACATGGATATTATCACCTGGAAGAAAAACGAATTGCTATCGACCGGGGGATGAGCGAATCCCAGACGATTAAGACTTGCATCCATGAGATTGCACATGCCAAAATGCATGCGATAACGGATAATCAGGAAAAGCGCATTGACAGGTCAACCCAAGAAGTACAGGCAGAAAGTGTCGCATATACCGTATGTCAACACTTTGGAGTAGATACATCAGAGTACACCTTTGGATATGTGGCCGGATGGAGTAGTGGGCGTGAATTGGCAGAACTAAAAACATCCCTTGCTGTTATCCAAAAAACTGCTGATGAACTGATTACAGGTATCGAAAGCCATCTGGATGGTATAATGATACAGAGAAAGGCTGCAAAAGCAATTTAGAAAGACATCGTCTTTCGGGTATTGCTTAATAGCAACAATTTGGTGTAATATAATAACAGATAACTATGAAACAGCAACTGGAACAATAACTGATGTTAATTCATCATAACCAGATGGGAGGAAAAATATATGATGTATGCATTTATGACATTAGATGATGGAACAGAAATTGTCCATTCTGAGATGAAAGATGATGGTAGAGTAAAAGTTTATATTGAAAAACCAGATTCCAAAGATTGCTTTCATAATGCCGTATGTTGGTTACCGGAATATAAATGGGAAAATATTAACGGGTTTACTCACGATGAGATTATGCGATACCATGATTACATTGAGTCAGTAGCACATTTGATTATGGAATTCTCCCAGGAAGGGGGATTTGACAATGCCTCAAATTTTTAAAATTGGTTCATACTGGATTTATTTTTGGTCCAATGAGAGTGACCCGTTAGAACCGATTCATGTTCATGTAGCTGAAGGCTCTCCAATCCCAAATGCAACAAAAATATGGATAACAAAAAAAGGAAAATGCTATTTGTGCAACAATAATTCTCATATACCCAAAAAAGTGCTCAATAATATCATGCGTATTATTGAGGCTAGAAGTAGTGAGGTGACACAGAAATGGTATGATTTCTTTGGAAAAATCGACTATTTCTGTTAATATGAACGATCACAAAAAACTCCAGAACAGGAAAAACCTGCCGCTGGAGTTTTTTTATTTTTCAACCTACCCAATCACACATATTCCTAGTGTAACTTAATGTTCAATGATGGAGAAAAATATCAAACAGGAGGAAAGAAAATGAACATGAAAAAAGAAAAGATTTTTTGACACTGGAAGAATATGTGTCCTATCTGGAAGTCACGGTTGATGATCTGTCGATTCAGATTGAAGAGAAAAAACAGGAATACTCTGCAGCAAAACTGGAAGTAAAGCATGCATATCAGACCATTGATGATAAGGAATACGCCCTGAATGCCCTTAAATCTCAGAATCAGGTTTTGCGGAATAAGGTCATGGATCTCTATGGACTGAGCGCACGGTTCCAGACAGCCGGTTATGCACAAATGCAGCATTGATGAATCAACAGATAGGAGGAAGGAAACATTGAAAACAGTGATTAATATTCAAAAAGCCGCTACATATCCGAAAGCGGGAACTATGATGCAGCTGATCGATACAAAAACTGAAACACGTCTGCCGGTAAAAATTCTTGTGGCGAAGAATAAGACTGGAAAAATTGAGTTTTTTGCTGAAGAGGTAAGTAAAGAAAACGGAATCGGTTTTCTGGCCCGTGGACAGGAAGAAGCAGCTGGGATTTTAGAGGATTATTTTGCCCATAAGATGACATGCGAAGTATACCTTGTGTCCTATGAGACATCCCGGCAGGTTACATTTATTGCAGAACTGGATTATGAAAGCTGTGAAAGTAAGCAGATTCAGGTAGACACATCCGTATTTGATGAGATCTGCAAAAATATCATTGCCCAGGGTATCGCAACAAGGGAAGAACTGGAACGGAATATTCAGGTCATGAAGAATCACAGATTCCCAGACGAACTGATCCGGCAGGTATTGTTGAAATACCGCAAATACGATCGACCGGTACGTGTGCCTAAGACCATCTATATCGATCCGGATAAAGAGTCGCAGACATCTCTTCTGGCTCTGTGCGCGATCAATATTGTGATCGGTGCACCCCTGATCCTTGAAGGAGATAAATCTGTCGGGAAAAATGTTTGTGCAGAAACACTAGCCATGATCTTCCACATGCCATTTGACATGACGACCATGACGAGATCGATGACAGCAGATGATCTGTATGGAATCAAATCAACGGACAATACTGCATCAGAAAAGATGACGGTAAGCATGGCAGAAGAGTATTTGAAACTTCAGAGAGGTCAGGATGATTTTGATATGACTCAGGCTTCAGAATTTGAGTACCTGAAAGCAAAATCCGCAGCTGTATCGATCGTCCAGGAACATTCCAGTTTTGTCCATTGGCTCCAGCATGGAGGTGTGTATTGTCTGAATGAAATGAACATGGCAGAAGCGAATTTCCTTGCTTCTTTTGTGAATCAGATCACAGATGGTTCTGGCTTTATTGATATCCAGGGATATGGTAGAATCAATATTAATCCGGACTGTGTACTGATTGGAACACAAAATGCCAATTATACAGGCACATGTGAACAGAATGATGCAACCATGTCTCGTTTTGCCTGTATTTCCTTTGATTATCCGAACAGTATATGTCCTATGATCGAATCAGTTGTGGGTAAGGAACGCCTTGCACCGCAATATTTTGATCAGGTAGATGATTACTATGCATTACTGCATCAGTCAGTGCAGCACGGTACATTGGAAAACAGCTGTCTGAACATCAGGGGATTCTGCAGGGCTTTGCATGCAGTGGCCCAGATTCCGGGGGCATCTACATTGAAACGCCAGATACAGCTGCATGTGATCAATACCTGTCCACAGGATGAGAGAAACATGCTGGAACAGCTATTAAATCAGAAAATTACATTATAAAGGAAGGAAAGAAACGATGGATTGGACAAGTTATCATGCAAGATATTACAAAAATGGAAAGGTAGATCGTTAGGCGGAATGTGATGCGTACTGGGAGAAGGGGCTTAATGCAGGACACTATCAGGTGGTAAGATCTGCGATGCATGGCAGTGTGTATTATGCAGCTGTGAGAAATTTAGTACAGTGTGTTGATGATCATTTTGAAACATTACCGAAAAAAGAACAGACAGTCTTTGGTGTCGTGTTCCTGACGAAAACGCAGATGCGGGATTATAATAATTTCAGTTATAAAGAAATGGATGAAACGTGCGGTCCCGCATATTATGACTGTCCTGCAAGGATTCTTAAGCTGCTATCTCCGACAGATAATCCATCTGCACTGGAATGGAGAGCAAAATGCAATACAAAACATCAATCAAAAAATGATCCTTGCAGTTTGGATAAACTCCCGGCAGGGACAAAGATCAAGTTTAACTTACAGTGTGACAGTAGAGCTGGAAAAACAGGTGACCCTGTCATTTGCACGAAAATCAAGTTTACTGAGTATTCAATTGGAATCTGGTATGGAGTTGGTTTTCGTTGGCCTAAGGCAGCCATTCCAAAGGATTATGAGATACTTGGATAACAGCAAGGAGTGGAATTATGATAGCAATCGTCAATCAAGGTGGTGCATTTTTGTCTCACCATGAGAAAGAATTACGAAAAAAATAAAGTGAACCCATTTGTCAAGACATTTTTTTAAAAAATTTAAGTTGGATTTCGGAAGGGATAATCCCATCCTTCATCTCCCTTGTTTACCCACTAAGTGTGGATATATGAACTGTCAAGGGTGTGCTGCCTGGCAGCTT
>JALERM010000078.1 GCA_022764165.1 Eubacterium sp.
TGGTAATGGGAGAAAGATAAATGCGGATGTGAATGGAGCACTGAACATCCTGAGAAAAAGTAGAGTTGTGTCCCTGGAGGGGCTATACAGTAGAGGCGAAGTGGATACGCCTGTAAGAATAAGGATAGCCTGAAAACAGGGGAATCAAACTTCTTAAACGGATGCGTAAGCATCCCAGAAGCCCTAACTTCTTCAAGTGGGGGTAATTCACGATTATCCGGTAGAGGAATGGAAAGGCGGCAAGGTTCATAAAATCAGACCATCTGTCATTCATCTGATGCGTGGTCAGGTATTTGAGATTGATGGGCAGAATATCTTTGCATTCGGTGGTGCCAGCAGTCATGACATAGATGGAGGAATTCTGGAACCGGATGATCCCTACTATAAGCAAAAGAAGAAAAAGCTGGATAAGCGTAGGTGTCCATACCGGATTAACCATGTGAGCTGGTGGCAGCAGGAGCTTCCGTCAGAGGAAGAGATGGAGGAAGGTCGCAGGAATCTTGCTGCACATGACAATATGGTAGACTTTATTGTGACGCATTGTTGTGCATCGAGTACACAGGTTCTTTTGGGCGGAAGTATGTATACGCCTGATATAGAGACTGCGTATCTGGAGGAGATCCGGCAGAAAGTGAAGTTCAAAAAGTGGTTCTTCGGGCATTACCATGATAATAGGAATGTGAATGCAGAAGAGATATTGCTGTATGAGCAGATGATAAGGATTTCATAATTATACCAATAGTATAATGACAAACCATAAGTCTTTTCTTGGAATAGTCTCAATGAGATTGTTTTGAGAGAGGACTTTTAATTTGCGTATTTGTATTCGGCAATATATCAAAAAAGGTTGATATATTGCCGAATATGATGTATAATTTGCTAAAAGAGAAATATATTAATTACGGAAAGATTGGAGATGAGTGCGGATGAAAACGTGTAAAGAAAAAGCAGCAGAATGGGGAATTTCAGAGCGTACAGTTAATAATCTCTGTAATAATAAAAGAATACCGGGGGCTGTTAAAGTAGGAAAGAGTTGGCAGATTCCTGATGATGCAGAAAGACCAATTGATAAGAGAATCAAGTCTGGAAATTATATGAATAGTGCAGCAGTTACAGAGAAGAAAGCACTTCCTATTGGTATCTCTGACTATATTCGTGCACAGTCGGAATACTATTATGTAGATAAAACTTTGTTGATAAAGGAGTTTTTGGATAAGAAACCATTGGTGTCTTTATTTACCAGGCCCAGAAGATTTGGAAAGACCTTGAATATGGATATGCTGAGAGTATTTTTTGAGATTTCTAAGGAAGATACCAGTGTTTATTTTAAGGATAAGGCTATTTGGCAATGTGGACGAGAGTATACAAAACATCAGGGACAATATCCGGTAATTTTCCTGACTTTTAAAGATGTGAAGTTCGATTCCTGGGAGGCAACCATTGATAAAATCAGAGGACTTCTTCAGGTGGAATTTGGCAGACATTTGGAGCTTAAGGAAAGTGATAAGTTAGCAGAGTATGAGATAGAGTATTTCTCAAAAATCCTGGAGGCAAAAGCAAATGAGGTAGAACTTACTTCTTCGTTAGAAAATTTGTCCAGAATGCTTTTTAAGCACTATGGAAAAGCACCAATTATTATTATTGATGAGTATGATACTCCGATTCAGGAAGGATATGCGAAGGATTTCTACGATGCGATCATACGTTTTATGCGTAACTTCTTCTCTGGTGCATATAAAGATAACAAGAATCTTTCTTATGGTTTCCTCACAGGGATTTTGCGGATTGCTCAGGAGAGTATCTTTAGTGGATTGAATAATCTGACAGTGAATTCCGTCATGGATGAAGATTATGACAGGTTCTTTGGCTTTACTTATCCGGAAGTGCATCAGATGATGAAATACTATGGTGTTTCGGACAAAGATGAAGAGTTAAAAGATTGGTATAATGGCTATCGGTTTGGCAATACAGAAATCTATAATCCCTGGTCGGTAATCAATTATATTTCCAAAGGATGTATTCCGCAAGCTTACTGGGTAAATACAGGAAAGAATGAGATTCTGGAAGATGTTTTAAAGAGTGCGACTGATGATGTTGCGGAAAAATTATATGCTCTTCTACAGGGGGAGCGTGTTATTGCCAGAATTGACCAAAATGTTGTTTATAGATCCTTGAGCGAGGATACGGAAAATATATATAGCCTGCTTCTTGTTGCCGGGTATCTGAAAGCACTGACGAAGGAGCTTCAAGGTGATGGTTCTTATCTTTGTGAGGTATCTATTCCTAACAGAGAGATTGCGGCAGTATATAAGAATGAGATATTTTCACATTTGCTGCAGATTGGAGCAATCACACGAACTACGGCAGAATAAAAAGTATTGTTATTGTGCGAACAGATTGGTATGATGTAACTATAAAAAGCAGATTACGGAGCTGATTCTCCGGGAGTATTGGAATGGGAGAGAAAAATGTCGAAGATTAGAATAATCAAGAAAAATGATGAATATACATCGGAATACCATGTAGGTGACATCTTTGAAATTACCGGCACATGGTACGGCGGAGTGCATATTACAGGGAAGTCTGGTGTGCCGGTATCTTTGGATAAAGACGAATATTTACAACTGGATACAGAGCCGGATATTCCGGAAGAGATGATTTCAGACCGGGATATCAGCGTGGGAGATATTGTACAGCACTTTAAGCGAGAATGGGTATCGTCGGATACTTCCGAATATCTTTATAAGATTCTGGCCTTTGCCCAGCATACAGAGACGGGTGAGAAATTAGTGATTTATCAGGGACTGTATGCACCGTTTAAGGTTTGTGCAAGACCATTTGCCATGTTTATGAGTGAGGTAGATAGGGAGAAATATCCGGACATCCGGCAGAAATACCGTTTTGAGAAATATTTTCTTTGAATAACTGAAGGAGGAATTAAAAATGTTGGAAATTGGAATGAAAGCTCCGGGTTTTGAATTGCCGGATCAGAATGGAAATATTCACACGCTGGAAGCATATAAAGGGAAAAAGGTAATCTTGTATTTTTACCCGAAGGACAATACTCCGGGATGTACGAAACAGGCCTGTGGTTTTGGAGAGTTGTATCCACAGTTTCAGGAAAAAGACGCTGTAGTAATTGGAGTAAGCAAAGACAGTGTGGCATCTCATAAAAAATTTGAAGAAAAATATGGTCTGCCGTTTACGCTGCTTTCCGATACAGAACTGACTGCGATTCAGGCGTATGATGTATGGAAGGAAAAGAATATGTATGGCAAGAAGACTATGGGTGTTGTGCGTACGACGTATCTGATTGATGAAGAAGGTATAATCATAAAAGCATTCGGAAAAGTGAAGGCAGCGGAAAATCCGGAACAGATGCTGGCACTTTTGTAAAGGGGGATGCCCGATGAGAATGATTATTTCGCCGGCAAAGAAGATGAATGTGGAATCAGATTTGCTCGGCTGTCAGGGGCTTCCGGTATTTTTAGAAGACACCAGAAAGCTGATGCACTGGGTACAGGAATTGAGCTTTGAAGAGGCCAGAAAACTTTGGGGATGCAATGAGAAAATTGCAGAATTGAATTTTGATCGTTTTTCTCATATGAATCTGGAAAGAAATCTGACACCGGCACTGATTTCTTATGAAGGAATTCAGTATCAGTATATGGCACCTGCCGTATTTTCAGATTTGGAATGGGAGTATGTGCAGGAGCATCTGCGGATTTTGTCGGGATTTTATGGTGTACTGAAGCCTCTGGATGGAGTTACACCCTATCGTCTGGAAATGCAGGCGAAGGCTAAAGTTGATGGAACAGCCAGTCTGTATGAGTACTGGGGTAAAAAACTGTATCAGGAAGTATTGGATAACAGCAGAATTATTATTAATCTGGCATCTAAAGAATATTCAAAATGTATAGAGAATTACCTGTGTCCGGAGGACAGAATGATTACCTGTATCTTTGGGGAATGGAAGGATGGGAAAGTGATTCAGAAGGGTACACAGGCAAAAATGGCCAGGGGTGAGATGGTTCGGTTTATGGCAGAACATGCAGTGGAAGAACCGGAGGAAATGAAGAAGTTCCACAGACAGGGATATTCTTACAGACAGGAGTTATCGTCAGAAAAAGAAATGGTGTTTCTGAAACAATAACATGATTCGCACGGAAGGTGTGGACAATTTTAATGTCACGGAAATAATTTTACGGGAGTTTTGATAATGGAAAAAAAGACGATAGAGAATGACAATAAACTGTTTACTGAGAAATATGAACTTCGTCAGGTTCGTCCGAATGAAGCAGAAACAGCGGCTAAGATTGAAGCCATCTGTTTTCCGCCAAGTGAGGCCTGTACACTTCCTATCATGAAGGAACGTGTAGCTTTAGCGGGAGATTGTTTTCTGGCAGCGATTGACAGAAAAACAAGTAAAATGATTGGTTTTGTCAACGGCCTTTGCAGCGATGAGCTGACACTTCGGGATGAACTGTTTACCGATACCAATCTGCATGATCCGAATGGAAGCAATGTCATGATCTGCAGTGTGTCTGTACTTCCAGAATATCGTAAGCAGGGGATTGCCAGAGAGATGATGCGGGAATTCTTATGCAGGCAGCAGGCTAAGGGCAGAAAACAGGCGATTTTAACCTGTGTACCGGGCAAGGTGAAAATGTACGAGAAGTTTGGCTTTACAGACCGTGGGGAATCTGAATCCACCTGGGGTGGAGAAAAGTGGCACGAGATGTGGTGCACCTTGAATTTTTGATAAACGTTGAGCAGGTGGGAAATATGAAGAATAAAGTAACTAAGATTCTAATTGCAGGTGCAGTGGTTGTTATTGCCATTAGTGCAGTGGTAATCGTAAAGAACCGTGTGTCTGTGAATCGTGACGGTACAGCCGTTTCGATTATTGGCGGAGCTGATGGTCCAACATCAGTTTTTATAGCAGGAAAACTATCAGAAGGAGATGACGTGATGGAATATACATCGATTACAATGGAAGAGGCTAAAAAGATTTTTGCAGCGACCGGTGATTACATTATTTTGGATGTCAGACGAGCAGATGAGTTTGCCGGGGGACATATCCCCGGGGCAATCAACATAGCAAATGAAGATATTATAGATACAGAACCAGAAGAGCTGCCTGATAAGAATCAGACTATTTATGTATATTGTCGAAGTGGAAACAGAAGCAAGCAGGCTGCTGCAAAACTTGCAGCTATGGGATATAGCAATATCATTGAGTGCGGAGGAATTATTGACTGGACAGGGGAAATTGAATTCTAATAAATCATACTCTGATTCCAACAGATATAACTATCGGAGATAAGGATATGCACGAGGTAAAAGCAAAGGGGATTCTCTCCGCAAAAAACGGAAAAAGTATTTGCTGAAAAGTATCAACCGGAAAGCAGAGGTCTATGGTATCATCACTTTTGGTATCGGTGTGACGCTCAGGGACGGAGATCGGCAGGGTTGCAGAGGTATTCACTTGACAAATTTGTATAAATGTAAAATAATTAACTTTGAAGTAACTTACTTTTGAGTTAATTATTTGGAGGGCAGAATATGCAGGTGATTTTTATAGGGAGAGAAAAAGAACTTACAGATCTAGATGAATTATATGCACAGAATAGATTTCAACTGTTTGTACTATACGGTCGCAGGCGTGTTGGAAAAACTACGCTGCTCAATGAGTTTTGTAAAGATAAGGACAGCATTTTCTATTCAGCTGAACAAAGTAATAACAAATTGAATCTGGAAAAATTCTCAGAATTAGTATTTAATTTCTTTAACGAAAGAAATTTAGAACCTTTTTCATCTTGGACAAACGCTTTATCATATATTGATGAACATCAAAAGAATAAGAGAATTGTGCTTGTTATTGATGAGTTTCCTTATCTTGTGAAAAAGAATAAAGCATTGCTTTCAGAGCTGCAGCACCTGATAGATCACAGATTAAGAAATGGAAATTTGTTTATGGTTTTGTGTGGCAGTTATATGGGATTTATGGAAAAAGAAGTGCTTGGATCTAAAAGTCCACTATTTGGAAGAAGAACCGGTCAACTCCATATGAAACCATTTAACTATCAGACGAGTATAAAATTTCTGAATAGATTTACAGATGAAGAAAAACTGAAACTCTATGGAGCATTTGGCGGAACACCTTTATATTTACAGCAGATTGAATCCGATGAAACGTTTGAAGAAAATATAAAAAGAGCATTTCTGAAGAATACATCGTATCTGTATGAGGAGCCATTGCTGCTTTTGCGTCAGGAAGTTCAGGAACCCGGTGTGTATAGTGCCATTATTGAAGCTATCGCAGGGGGATATACAAAAGCAAATGAAATATCGACGAAGATAGGAGAAGATGCTGCAAAATGCCTGAAGTATATAAAAACGCTTTGTGAATTGGGAATCCTTTATAAAGAAACACCTTTTGGAGAAAAGGAATCATCCAGAAAAACACTCTATGGAATATCAGATTTTATGTTTCGTTTCTGGTATCGCTATGTTTTTACAAACAGAACATTAATTGAGACCGGTGCAAAAGAAGCTGTCTGGATGAAACGGATTGAGCCTGATTATAACAATTATATGGGACTCGTTTTTGAAAAAATATGTATGGACTATTTAAATGTACAAAATGCGAAGGGACAATTACCAATATTGTTTACATCGATTGGCAGATGGTGGGGAACCAATCCAGCGACCAGAAATCAGGTTGAGATAGATTTGATCGCGAATGATGGAAAGGATTATTTGATTGGCGAATGTAAATGGCGTAATGAGAAACTTGATTTAGCTGTACTTCAGGATTTGAAACAAAAAGCGGACATATTCAGCAGGAATCGTACACATACATGGTTTGTGCTTTTCTCAAAGTCCGGTTTCACACAAGCAGTTGTAGAAGAAGCTGAGAAGAATGATAATATTATTCTTGTGAGCATCGATAAATTGATGGAAATATGTTGACACCGTGATTAGTTAGCAACATTTTCTTGCGTATAACAAAAAAATTGTATGAGAAATTCGCAGCCAGTAAATACCCAAACAAGAAAATTGCCATTCTTACCTGTATGGATACCTGCCTGGTGGAATTCGTCTCATTGCTTTTTTAAGCTTGAATATTATCTGTGAGATTGCATCACATTCTGAAGTACAAGCGCAGCCATTGGTACAAATGAGCCGGCATCCATGTATCAAGGGGATTAATAGAAAATGAGGAGGCTATATGCAGATTACGAAGCAATTATTTGATTTGCAGGATGAAAAGTATGGAGATTTTCAATGTAAGCTGACACCTGGAGTATCCAGAGAATCCATCATAGGTGTGAGAATTCCAGCAGCGAGAAAGTTGGCAAAGCAATATATGAAAGAAGCAGAATCCGCAGAATTCGTCCGGGATTTGCCACATAAATACTATGATGAGAACATGCTTCATGGACTTTTACTTTCAGAGTATAAAAATTTTGACAAATGTGTAAAAGCAGTTGAAGAATTCCTGCCCTATGTGGATAACTGGGCTGTGTGTGATATTATGTCTCCGAAGGTATTCAAAAAGCATAAAGATGAACTTCTGCCTAAAATTAAAGAATGGATTGCATCAGATCATGTATATACCTGCAGATTTGGAATGGAGATGCTGATGTGTCATTACCTAGACGACGATTTCCGGGCAGAGTATCTGGAACTGCCGGCAAATGTGCATTCTGAAGAATATTATGTGAATATGATGATTGCCTGGTTTTTTGCTACAGCTCTGGCGAAACAGTGGGATGCTGCGATTGGTTATATCGAGCAGGGCAGGTTGGATACCTGGGTACATAATAAAACGATACAGAAAGCCAGAGAAAGTTATAGAATAACGGAGGAGCAGAAAGAATATCTGAAGACATTAAAAAAGAAGAATGAAAAATAATGATGAGCAGAGGAGGGCTGATAAAGCCGCCTCTGCTCATTTCGTGCAGAAGGTTTCCACGTCTACCTGACGGTTTTTTCCCTTTTCTTTCCAGATCATCAGATGAAGTTTATATTCTACAGAGTCTTTTGCATATAGAAACGGTTCTTCTTTGAGCAGATCGACCCGTTTTCCTGACTGTTCCAGTTCACTTTTTCGTAAGTTCACTTTTTCTTTCAAATGCTGAATCTGTTTTTCTTCTGGCTGCTGAAATATGCGGTTTGGATAAGTACTCGCAGCCTGCGAGAGTTTTTGCTCAATTAAATCTACCACATCCGCATGTTTGACTGTATGCAGGAGATGGGCAATCAGTCTGGCGATGATTTTGTGAGGAAACTTTGCATATAGGGTTAGCCAAAGTATCAGACTTCTGTCTTCGGCTTCCAATGCAAGGGTCATCATTTCCTGCAAGGCCTCTTCCGATACAGACCACCAGGGATAAGCAGGCACCAGATATTTGTCTGGTACTGCAGGATAGCAGCAGAAATTCAGTGGTGGAAATTCTGCCAGACAGGATAATTTCTGCTCTTCCTCAGTGCAAAAATCCTTTCCCAAATACTCCTGTTTGTCTCGAAGAATGGCAATTCGATATTCTAACAATCTCAAATATTCATATCCTTTTACCCAGAAATGACCGGTTTTTCCGTAATTAAACAAATGTGTTTCCAAAGTAAGATTTTGGAAGAATAAAGTGCAGACCTGTTTACCCTGATGAATAATAAGTACATATTGCTGTTCATATTCTTCTAAAGTTCCATCAATTTCCCCCTGAAAATCAGGCTGGTATAATCCTGTTAATTTGGCTTCGTGAAAAACAAGAAAGCTTTCAACTGCATCGTTCATCAAATAAATAAGTCGAATTTTGTTTTGAGAATCCGATTCTGGAGAAAGTAGTTCAAACTGTCCTTGAGAAATCAACAGTTCTAATTTTTCATATTCGTCCTCAAAAGGAAAGTTGTGTGTTTTTTTCATAAATGTGCTGATATTAATGCCTCTTTCATTTTTAAAATTATTTTCTGACTATTATTACAACACTGTGGGAAAGATTTTTCAAGGAGAAATTGAATGGGATATTATCAGAACTTGTATAGATTTTCGTGGGAAAATATGATATTCTTTGTATAAAAAAGGGGGTCGTTTTTATGATTGATGAAATACTTGCGTATAACAAAAAGTTTGTAGAAGAGAAACAGTATGAAAAGTATGCCGCCAGTAAATATCCCAATAAGAAGATTGCTATTCTTACCTGTATGGATACTCGTCTGGTGGAATTATTGCCTGCGGCTCTGGGATTAAAAAATGGTGATGTAAAAATTATCAAAAATGCGGGTGGAGTAGTAACCAGCCCCTTTGGAAGTGTTATCCGGAGTCTTCTGGTTGCTATCATCGAGCTGGGCGTGGAGGAAATTATGGTCATTGGTCATACGGATTGCGGTGTACAGCACATTGACAGTGACATGATGATTCATCACATGAAAGAAAGGGGAATCTCTCAGGAATCTATTGATTTGATGAAGTATTGCGGTATCAATTTTGAAGAATGGCTGGCTGGTTTTGATACAGTAGAACAGTCCGTAAAAGATACTGTAGATACTATTCGGAATCATCCGCTGATTCCAACAGACATAAGAATCGGCGGTTATGTCATTAACACTGTGACGGGAGAGCTGGCGGTGGTTTGTTAACATGAATCTAAACGAAAGCAATGGGACGATTCGGTGGAATTTGTCTCATTGCTTTTTTCTGTAATGGAAATAATGCGATACATTTTGTAAAATGTGAGTAGATACAAATTTAATTTTATCATTTATTATAAAATGACAAAATTAAATTTGACAATGGTGAAATTGAGAGCTATAATTTTAGTAGTATTAATATACAAAATTTGAACAAATCAAATGATTAACGAGGGATTCCATGAGACAGTTTGATTATCGCGAAAAATGGAAGAAATTGCTTACGCCAGAGATTGTAGCCTATTTATCTCAAATACATGAATTTAAGGGAGCACAAACTTTATTTATTGAAGTAAAAGCGGATGCACTGACACAGTTAATTGAAATTGCAAAGATTCAAAGTACAGAGGCTTCCAATAAAATTGAAGGAATATATACGTCTGATGAAAGATTACGTGCGTTGGTAAAGGATACAACCAGACCAAAGACACGCGATGAACGTGAGATTGCAGGTTATAGAGATGTATTGAATACGATTCATGAGAATCATGATTACATTCCGCCCAAACCGTCTATCATATTACAGTTGCACCGGGATTTGTATAAATTTGAAGGTTTTGGTGCTGGTGGAAAATATAAGACTGCTAACAATGTGATAGAGGAAGAGGATACTGCCGGCAATAAGTTCCTTAGATTCAAACCGGTTCAAGTTTGGGAAACTCCTGAGGCGATGGAAGAATTATGTAAAGCATTTGATGAGGCAATGGCTGTAGAACAAATAGATCCCCTTATTTTGATTCCTATGTTTATCCTGGATTTTTTATGCATTCATCCCTTTGATGGCGGAAATGGGAGAATGAGTCGATTGCTTACCTTGTTGTTATTATACAGAGCCGGGTATATTGTCGGCAAATATATCAGTATTGAGAAATTGATAGAAAATACAAAGGATTCCTATTATGAGTGTTTGCAGCAGAGCTCAAAAGGCTGGCATGAAAATGCAAATGATTATGAACCATTTGTGCAATACATGCTTGGTATTGTTACCGCAGCATATAGAGAGTTTTCATCCAGAGTAAAACTAATCACAGCAGAGAGTATGTCAAAACCGGATCGTGTAAAAGAAATAATAAAAAATACACTTGGAACAATTACCAAAAAAGAGATACTTGAAAGGTGCACGGATATTAGTCAGGTGACAGTACAAAGAACTCTGGCTGATTTGACAGAATCCGGTGAAATCATCAAAATAGGCGGCGGCAGATATACGAAATATACCTGGAACAGGGATTGATGGGAGATAAAATAGATGATTACAGGTGAATTGAAAAATAAGATTGATGGACTATGGGATATTTTTGCAGCAGGTGGACTTGTTAATCCACTTGAAGTCATTGAACAGATTACTTATTTAATGTTTATTCATGACTTGGATGATTCGGATAATAAGAGGGCAAAGGAAAGCGCCATGCTTGGATTACCCTTTCAGAGTATATTTGCAGAGGAAGTTAAGGTTGGAGAGAGAAAAATTGACGGGTCGCAGCTTAAGTGGTCGGTGTTCCATGATTTCCCGGCAGATCGAATGTATGCGGTTATGCAGGAGTGGGTATTTCCATTTATCAAGACATTGCATACCGATAAGAATAGTGCCTATTCGAAATATATGGATGATGCAATTTTTAAGCTTCCGACTCCGCTTTTGCTATCAAAAGTAGTTGACTCGCTGGATGAAATTTATGAACTCATGAATGAAATTCAGACAGCAGATGTAAGAGGGGATGTGTACGAATACCTTCTTTCAAAGATAGCACAATCGGGACGCAACGGACAGTTTCGAACCCCAAGGCACATTATCCGCATGATGGTGGAAATGATGGATCCATCTGCCGGAGAGGTTATTTGTGATCCTGCCTGTGGCACATCAGGATTCCTGGTAGCAGCAGGGGAGTACCTTAAGGAAAAGAAAAAAGAAGAAATATTTTATGATAGACAGAAAAAAGATCATTACATGAATCACATGTTCCACGGTTATGATATGGATCGTACAATGCTCCGTATTGGTGCTATGAATATGATGACGCATGGAATCGATAATCCATTTATCGAATATAGAGACAGTTTATCTGATCAGAATCCTGACAAGGATAAGTATACGCTTGTCTTAGCAAATCCACCATTTAAAGGAAGTCTTGATGCAGAGTCAGTATCAGGAGACTTACTCAAGGTATGCAAGACAAAGAAAACGGAATTACTGTTTTTGACATTGTTTTTGCGGATTCTTAAAATCGGTGGACGCTGTGCATGCATCGTTCCAGATGGTGTATTGTTTGGTTCATCCACAGCACATAAATCGATTCGAAAAGAAATTGTTGAGAATCAGAGACTGGAAGCTGTTATTTCAATGCCTTCCGGGGTGTTTAAGCCATATGCAGGAGTATCAACTGCTATTCTTATATTGACAAAGACAGAGCATGGCGGAACAGATAATGTATGGTTTTATGATATGAAAGCAGATGGATTTAGCTTGGATGATAAGCGTTCGCCAATTGCAGATAATGATATTCCTGACATTATCGAAAGATTCAAACATCTGGACAAAGAAATAGACAGAAAACGTACAGATCAATCCTTCATGGTTCCTAAAAAAGATATTGTAGACAATGGTTATGATCTCAGTATTAATAAGTACAAAGAGGTCGAGTATGTTGCCGTTGAGTACCCACCAACATCTGAAATTATGGCTGATATCCGGAAAATAGAGATGGAGATTGCAAAAGAGATGGATGAGTTGGAGAAAATATTGAATGTGTAGCGGTGGCTATTTATTGTGAAATGAAAATCATTATATTGGGTAGAAATGGTGAATCAGAAAGGAAACAGACCTGACAAATTCGGGTTTGTAAGGATGATGTAGATGGAAAAATTAACTGATATATGTGACATTCAGTATGGATATGCGTTTGATTCTGTGTACTTTACAGAAGATAGTTCATATCCACCGCTAGTGAGAATACGAGATGTAAAAAGAGGATTTTCAGAGACATATTATTCAGGTGAATATCCAGAAGAATATGTATTACATGCTGGAGATTTATTGGTTGGAATGGATGGTGAGTTTAATATTGCTAGATGGAAAAGCATTGATGCATTATTAAATCAGCGAGTTTGCAAATTGACTGCGAAAGAAGGGACAAATGAGGAGTATCTTCGATTTGCCATGGTCAAGGCTCTTAAAACAATTGAAGATAAAACAGCATTTGTTACGGTAAAGCATTTATCCGCTAAGGAATTAAACAAGCTTGAGTTAGATATTCCGTGTATTGAAGAACAGAATCTGAGAGCAGATAGTCTGTCAAAACTTGAAAAAATAATATCTCTTCGTGAAGAAGAATTAAGACAGCTTGATGACCTTATCAAAGCCCGATTTGT
>JALERM010000020.1 GCA_022764165.1 Eubacterium sp.
ACTCAAACTTCCCACACCATTTGGTGTGATGAACCCTGAAAAATCAATACTTTAACACATAAAATAAGGCATAAATCACTTGCATGTGGTATAATTGAGTTACGAAATACAATCACACAGCAAGGAGATTTATGCCATGTCAAGTATACCACATAAAACAGAAAACGGAAATGAGATTTTTGATTCTGCCACAAAATTTTTGAAGGAATTCCAAGTCGGAAAGCTCCTTTTTCAGTGCAATGCCGGAAAAATGAAAGGAATCCCTGTGATGGACATCTTCCGTTACCTGTTTTGTCTCATTTTCTCTGACAGAAGCATGTATATGCAGAGAAAGACAGGTGTATTTGAAGGCGGCTTCTGCAAAAATACAGTTTACCGTTTCCTTAACAATACGAAAACCAACTGGCAGCGTTTTACCACACTGCTTTCTGCAAGAATCATAAATAACTTTATGAAACCATTGACATCTGATAACCGGAAAGATGTCTTCATTATTGATGATAGTCTGTTTGACCGTTCCCGTTCCTGTAAAACAGAGCTTCTTGCCAGAGTATTTGACCATTGTTCCATGAAATATAAGCGGGGATACCGGATGCTGACACTTGGATGGTCAGATGGAAACTCCTTTGTTCCGGTTAACCACTGTCTGCTTTCTGCTGCAGAAGATAAAAATCTGCTTTGCGAAGCTTCTTCCTATGATGGTCGTTCCCTTGCCGGAAAACGCAGGAGACAGTCACGCCGTAAAGCAACAGAGGTTATGCTGGAACTGATCCACATGGCACAAAAGTCAGGATTATCAGCAAAATATGTGCTGTTTGACAGCTGGTTTTCATCCCCTAAAGTGGTTGCCGCATTAAAACAGGAGCATGGTCTGGACACGATTGCCATGGTAAAAAAGAGCAGCAAGATAAAGTACGGATATCAGGATGGACGCTTTAACATCAAAGAAATTTACAGCAAAAACCGTAAACGCCGGGGACGTTCTAAATATCTTCTTTCTATAAATGTAACTGTTGGTGAAGAAGAAATCCCTGCCAAAATCGTCTGCGTCCGCAATAAAAGCAAGAAGAAGGACTGGCTGGCAATCCTCTGTACAGATACTTCTTTATCAGAAGAAGAAATCATCCGTACTTATGGAAAACGGTGGGGCATAATACCGATATCGGCATTTTATCCCTTATACCGATATTTTTTTAATACCGATTTTTTTCAAAGAGCCAATATTATGAACTAACTTTTTTAAAATTATCGGTATTAATTTCTATATAGCATTTACAATAGGTTTATCCAATATTCATTATTGTATTTGTAATAAAAACAGAAAAGTTTTCTGAATATAACAAATAAGGGATATCTCTAATACAGAAATATATGTACAGTGCGGAATCATCGTTTTCAGCAGCTATTACTGTTAATGCAGGTCTTAAAAATTAATGCCGATATATTTTCTTGAATATCAATGCTTACGCTATTTTAACGCAAAAATCGGTATTAAAAAAATATCGGTATAAGGGATATAGAGGTATTTTTCAAATCCTGCAAATCCTATCTCCGGCTGGTAAAAGAGTGCCGCAGCACTTCTTATGATGCATTGAATGCCCATACAGCAATTGTATTTACACGGTATATGATGCTTTCGGTTGCCCAAAGAAGGAATACCGATGACAAAACGCTCTGTGAGCTGTTTTTCTGTCTGATGGACGAACTGGATGATATTACATTCAGTCAGTCGATGCAGATCATCATGAATGCCCTTATGGATTCAGTTATGGAATACTTCCATATCACAGAACAGGAGCTGGAGAAGTTTACTGCCAGCTTTATTCAGAGACTGCCAAAATATATGCAGGAAGCATTAAAATACGGGCAAAGTGCGGCATGATTGCTATTTTGTGGGTTAAAGTATTGATTTTTCAAGGTGCGAAGCCCATTTTTAATGTGGGAAGTTTGAGTATTTTATTAAAACTATTTCCCTCATATCATTTACCTTTCTTAGAAAGTTTAAGTTGTCCATGTTCTTGTGTATAGCGTGTATATAGTTTATTTTTGGGGAATTTTTCGCCCTCTATATACTCTATATACAGGTGCAAATTAGAAATATTGTTATTAAAACATAATATCTTTTTTTCATCCAAAGCCTCCTTAACTCCCGATTTGCACTTCAAATCGTTTTCTTTATTCTATCATAGCATCCATTATTCCGCCATCAGTCTTTCGAACCAGGTATCCATGACAATGATAAACTGGCCTGCTCCTGGCAATTCTTGCAACATTTCGTCAAGAGTTTTCTGTTTCACATATTTCTGCACATACACCCAACAGGCAATGCCACTGGCTTCTGATACAATGTCAGCTATGGTTTTGCGCATAAGCTCTTCAAATTCAGTAATTTCTTCTTTTGGGACAACATCATACAGTGTTGGTGCCTGATGACTTAATTTTACGCCATTTTCATTTGCATCTTTAAGCAGATTCTTAACTTTTTCTCTTGAATCCTCCGGTACTTTCATGTACGCCCAGATAAATGCTACCACATCATACGGTGTGTCTTTTTTAAGTGGTGGTAACTGAATAAAATCATTGTTTTCGCTCATTTTCATATCCTCCTCACGATAAAATAAAATCAATAATACTTTCTCTTGTCATATCCAGTACAGTGTCTACAAACACTCCTGCAAACAGAATCAGATACAGAATAACACTCAGCACAAACAAGAATGCAACCTGTACCCAGTCATGATAACAATATGCAGTCGCTATAATCAACAAAGTGAATATAAATCCAAGGATCCCTCTGACAACCGCATAAATCTGTACTGTCATCTTCACTGCCAGGCCGATCACAAAAAGGATCAGCCATACCGGCAGTAATAATATTTTCCCTGCAAGTTTTATGATAAACATGCGCACCTCCTATCTTGCCAGTCCTGGCATATCATGGTTCACCTCTGCCTGATAATACCCGTTCATCGTAGACGGTGCATTAAACAGAGCTGCCAGTAAATATTTCTTGATGTTCTTCACTTTGCTTGTATTCCCGCTCATACAGTGCAAGACATACTCTATATGTGAATAAGTCAGCATCAAAAACTTTTTCTTCACCAGTGACGCCGGATACCAGTTGCTGGCGATCAAGATCTTGTCGTTTTTACACATCACAGTTTCTATGATCAGGTTTACGATTTCATCAACCTGTCGCATATCGTCATGATGGGTTACTTCCAGTGACTCATAATCAACGGTCTCTTTGACCAGATTTTCATAAGCCTGATATTCCTCAGTAGGATTATCGCCATCGGATCTATTCTCATCTGCAGATACGATTTGATTAGATTTATTATAATTCATTTCAGTATCACTAAGATTAGTATAATTAGGGTTTGAAATGTAAACTTCTTGAAGTTTGTTTTCGGGACATCTAGAAGTTTGATTTTGGGACTTCATGAAGTTTGAATTGTAAACTTCTGTAGATTCCTCATTTTTCTCAGAAGTTTGTTTTTTAAACTTCTCTAATTCTTCCTCCAGTGATTTCTCTTCTGTTTTCTCCAGCATAAAGGTTTTCACGTAAATAATGTTCACCTTTCCAAACCCCTGTCTGCGTTTCTCGATCAGACCAATTCCGGTTTCATCATCCAGTTCTTGCATGGATTTGATTGCTTTATTTCGACCGCAATTAAGTAATTCCATGATATCTTCTATCGAAAAGTAAATATATGCTCTGTTTTTTTCATCAAACCACTGATTCTTGATGGACAGAGACATTCGATCCAGCATCAATCCATATAAAATTTTGGCATCGCTTGATAAATCTTTAAAGTAACTATCTGTAAATAATGCTTTTGGTATACGGTAGAAGCTGAACTGGTCAGCTTCGGTACCGTAAAAATAATTAAATGTCATTTTTTTCTCCATAATTTCCTCCTTTCATTTTCTGCTAAGAAGTCCTCTTTTTAAACTTCTTTGACATTGTTTTCTTAGCTTTTTCTCTCCTTAACAGGACTGTTCCTGCATCCACTTTTCTAATAATGATTCAATCACCTGCTCCATATCTTTGGCTGTATAATCATCCGGAAAATACTTTGTCAGTTTCTTTTCTGAGAAAGTAAGAGACCGGGATACTTTCTTTGCCATCACACAGTTATTGAAAATCGATAACATCTGAATCTGATTGATTGGTCCATCATTCAGCTGATTTCTGAGTGCTGCAATCTGTTTTGGTTTGATGAATCCGGTGTCGCTAATATATTCGTAAATCCATTCCTGTACTTCCTTATCGATATAGGAGATATTAACAGCAACCGTGAACTGAAGCTTTTTGTTATCTACCAGATCAAGAAGTTCCGGAATTAACTCTGTCAGTCGAATGTAACGCTGAATCTGTTTATAACTTTCACCTGTCCCATCCGCAATTGCTTCCGTTGTTCTTTTGAACTTTGGGACATTTTGTCCCAAAGTCAAGTCTGTCCGAGAACCTTGGTGTTTCATGGCCTCTTGTTTCATTTTGTAAGCAAAAGCTTTTTCACTCGGCAACAATTCCTCTCGCTGAATGTTAGCGTCCACCATCACCACAATGGCATCATCATCTGATAATTCTCTTACGATTGCCGGAATAGTTGTAAGTCCTGCAAGCTGTGCTGCATGCATTCTTCTATGACCGGATACCATTTCATATTCTTCATTTTCATCCATGCGAAGCAGTACCGGTGTCAGTACTCCATTGATCTTTACGCTTTCTACCAAGTCCTGCATCTTTTCATCATCCAGCACCTTGAACGGATGATTTTTAAATGGATGGATCTTACTGATCTCTATCTCCATTGCAGATTCTTCATTTACCACACCAAGCAATTCATCAATACTAGCCAGTTTAATCTTTTCGCCACTTCTATTTTTCATTATTCAAAACCTCCTGTGTCAATTTCATATATGCCTCAGCAACTTTTCCTTTCGGACAGTGCATGTAGATACTTTTTCCCTCTGCACTGGTCTCAGCTGCTTTTACGGACATCGGAATCACATTTTCAAATACCTCGATCTGACTTCCGTAGGTTGTATGTACTCTCGATGCAATGTCCCTTGCGTAATTGGTTCTGAAATCAACCATAGTCAACAGAATGCCCTCAATCGCCAATTTCCGGTTTAATCTTTTCTTTACTGTAAGAATGGTCTTGATCAGCTGTTGAAGTCCTTTAACAGGCAGATATGCAGCCTGTACAGGTATCAGCACAGAATCGGAAGAGACCAGTGCATTGATTGTCATCATACCAAGGCTCGGCATACAGTCGATCAGGATATAATCGTATCGGGATCTTATCGTATCGATATATTCTTTCATGATCATTTCCCTGCTCATAACATTTCCCATCGTTACTTCCAATGCGGAAAGCTCAATATTTGCCGGGAGAAGATCTACATTTTCCTGGTGATGTAAGATACCATCTTCCAAGGAGATTTCTTCTTCATTGATTACATCCATCATGATCGTTGCCAGTGTGATTCGAAGATCATCCGGCTCCTCATATCCAAGACTTGCTGTTAAACTTCCCTGTGGATCTGCGTCGATCAGCAACACTTTCTTACCTTCTCTTGCCAGTCCAATGCCTACATTTACAGTTGTGGTGGTCTTTCCAACGCCGCCTTTCTGGTTTACTACGGATATAACTTTACACATGATTTCTTCCTCCTTTAACTTTCCCATGATTCTTTTTTCCATAATTTCAACAGTGCCAGTATTTCCCGTTTCATCATTGCCGGTGTATAAGAATTTGGAAAATACTTGTGCAACTGCTCGTTTGTAAATGCCACTCTTGTGATCTCACCCTTTTTCACTTCACACATGATCTCTTCCATCTTTTCCAGTGACAACTGTTTTTCTTTACTCAGTTGCCGGATCCTCTGGGCCTGTGAGAGTGATGGGATTGCCTGTGCATACTCCATTGCTACAAGCAGTTCTCTTTGTTCTTTTTCGCTTAATGCAGCTATCTCTACAGCCGGACAAAAAGAAATGATCTCATCATCCAGTTTCTGCAACATTTCCGGTATCAGTTTTGTCAGTGAGATATAACGCTGCACTTGTTTTGGGCTATCACCACAATCTTCACTGATGATTTCTATTGCCCGCTTTCTTGGTGTTTTGTGGTCAACTTGGCTCTTTTTTCGACCACTTTTTCTTTTTAATACGTCATTCTTCAGTTTGTAAGCAAAAGCTTTTTCACTGTAGCTGATCCGTTCTCTGTGAAGATTGGAATCTACCATGCTCAAGATGGAATCATCTTCACTTAATACTCGGATGATCACCGGTACTTTACGGTATCCCAGTTTCTCCGCAGCATGTTTTCTTCTGTGACCGGATATGATCTCATAGTATCCATCCGGTACTGGTCTGACGATTAGCGGATTTAAAATTCCATACTTCTCAATGCTTTCCTGCAAAAGAAACATTTCCTTATCATCTTTTACCTGAAACGGGTGCTCTTTGAACGGACGAAGACGCTCAATCTCAATTTCTATGATTTTTTCTTCGTTTTCTCCTGATTGTCTGTTTGGCTCAGTCATCTTGACTCCTTTCCTCCAGGATTCAGGAAATAAAAAATGCCTGCCTGGAACTTTTATAGATAGTAAAGTTCCAAACAGACATTGCTGTTTGACCATTAGCTGTAGCTAATAGAATTGAATACTGTTTCAGCTAATTCATGTTTGCAGGTTTGGGAGAGATTGTTTCTTTTCCCGCCTTTTCTCTGATTTACATCCCCGAATAAGGGGTGACAACGGAGCGGAACCCAAATGTTAGCTGGACTTCCTAAAACCCATGTTTGCAAACCGGTAATTTTGATTAGCTGTCAGCTAACAAAAATCGGATTGCGTTAGCTGGAAATTGATCATTTTGAATGGAATTTTGTGTCACGAACGTGATTTGAAAATAACAAAAGCGTTCGTTGTCAGCTAATCCAGCTAACATTTTCGAACGCTTTGAAGCCCGTCGCCAAGAGGATTTGAACCTCCGACCCCTCGCTTAGGAGGCGAGTGCTCTATCCAGCTGAGCTATGACGACACATGCCGCAAACCCTTGATTTTACTGGGTTTCTGGGATTTTTCCCTTCGGCCATATATAAGATATCAACTCTTTTTCGAGTTGTCAATCTACAGATTTTTTTGATTTGGTAACATTAGAACGTTCCCCAATTTGGGGAATGCTTTGTTGTCACCATTAGCATTTTTCAGAATAGATTCGAACTGAAAGTTGTTTTTCATTTTTTCCCTTTGGGGAATGCCTCGGCTTTCTCTTAGGAGGCGTGTGCTCTATCCAACTGAGCTATTGGGACGTATTTAATTTTTTTGTCAGCCTCCGTAATTATCGGACTCAGCTCCCAACTAAGGTTTTTCCAAGGTGGCCGTTGTAACGTAACCTTAGGAGCCGGCTGTTATTTCCTTGTAAGGCGCTTAGTGACATCTTTGTGGATTGTCGATTACCACATTAAACTATTTAGCTATTTTAACTGGAGTTGTTATTTCTTTAAGGTTTACATCACACATATGTTCAGCCTTTTTTTCATTAAATTTACCACCCACATGCATATTAGAAGATAAAGTAATTTTCTGATAATATGTGTTATTAAACATATCATGATATTTCATATGAATAACAATATTAAAATTTTTGTACTTCTGCATCACTTCATGCTTTACGGTGTATCTAAACAACCCTTCCTCTCCAAAATCAATAAAATCATTTTCTGTAATTTTATCGAAATTAAAAAATATATGTATAGGGAATGCCGCCTCTTCTCCAGGTTGCAACAAATTAACAGCACGATTTGACGTATCAGAATCTCGTTGCATAAGGATAGGATAATGATCTCTGCCATCATCCATATCATCTATATTAAATTCAAATTCAATGGCAGGTCCTAAGCCAATATTTTTAATATATAAAATACTTGAATACTCAGGCCCATTATTATCCTTAGGTTCGCAACCAATAGGTAATTCTGCAATAACCTTATTGGTTCCTCTTAACTTGTTATCATGAACATAACGAATTGCACAATAAGGTCTTACTTGCAATTCACGATCCTTTTTGTTTTGCTCATTTGTATACCTTATCGTGATAATAATGCCTATAAGAGAAACTACTGCGCCAATTAGAGCACCAATATATCCCCCAAAAAAACTAACCCAATCAGAATTACTTATGTTACTTGGAAAACTGTTTCCTATAATAAACCAATCAATTGCCAACGGGAGCAAAAAGACAGCAATCACTGAAATTCCCAATATCCACCAAACTTTCTTAGGGATCAACCTTATCTCCACCTTCCTATAATGGTTTCATTTAAAATCCTTTGTCAAAGAGGTGCCTACGCTTAAATCACAGGCACCTCACGTTCTTACCACTTATACATATCCATAAGAATTTTTACAAGTTCATCAGTCCTGCTTTTAATTTTATCAACAGTCCATTCGGTTTGATTTACAACACCCTTGTTTAAATACAAGCCATTCTTATAGCCAATTTCTTTTGTTTTATCCTTGGATGTTCTATCTCTTTTCTGTTCAAATGACATATTCGAGAGATTCTGATTGTATCCGGTAATAGTCAAGTTACCGATTGTATGTACATAATTTGCACGATGCTGTTTTGCTAATGCTATATCGCCGCCGGCAATCATCTGAACCCAAGGTGCCGGAACATTTTCTCCTTCTGGGAAGATATGTTCAATAGTCCAAACATATTTTTTGTTATTGTCTCTTGACCAGAGGTCTGCATAAATTTCTTTTGTTTGATGTTGTGCTTCGATGCTGCACAGAATAAATCTCGCAGCTTCCGGATTTTCATCATATACCGGACCTCTTAATTTATCTTCAAACAAACTATCTGGCGCAGAAACTGCCTGCAATCTATCATGAACTACCTGTACGATACTATTTCCTTGCAGCAGTTTGACTTCAGCAATAATATCCATGAACAACTGTGTCAGTTTTCTTGTATTAGGAACATCTGTCACATTACGTCTTACAAAAAAAGTAATCAAAACTTTAATTATCTCATTTAAGTCTATGTCTGTAAGATTAAGTACATTTTGATTAGACATTAGGTACAACAACAAAATATATGAAGGTGCGCCGGATATTCGACTTAAATCCAGAAGAGTTTCTGTATATTCATGTGTTTCATCACTATTATTTACAATTACAGAATAACGCTCTGCCTTTTCTGACAAGTCATCAAGAAACCGTTTGTAATCATCCTTTATCATTTTTTCATAGATATCAAGGAGTGTAGTTCTTGTTGCAAGATACCCCAAGTAGTAACGCTTATCTGTCTTAGGGTACGGTTCATTTAATTCTTCTCTAAAAGCATTATAGTACTGTCGGAAAAAGCGTTCTTGAACAGAATAATCATCCTGGCCAACACAATTCAAAATATATTTCCATTTTTCATAGCTATTGTCTGCATCAGATGCATCTTCTGCCTGTGCAATCAGGGTATTCTTTATTAAGTCTAAAGCAGACAACGGAACACTATAATGAACCCATAAATTAAGACAAAAAAATCGTTGTTTTTAAGTTGGATTTCCCTTATGATTTTATAGCGAAAGGAGTCCAACTATGGCAAGACAACAACATTCACCAGAGGAGAAATCCAGGCTTGTTCTTGAAGCA